>JBATTM010000321.1:0-4540 GCA_049670545.1 Polyangiales bacterium | reverse complement strand
AACAGGTACCGAGAGACCCAGAGCCCGAATCCGACGAACAGCAAGTCGAACGCCGTGAGGATCCGCATCCAGTCGAGTACGTCGGCCATCGGTGCGCCCGCGAAGAGTTCTCGCGTCGCGACGGCGGCGGCCAAGAGGGCAGGTGCGACCAGGGGGAACACCAGGACGCTCAGCATCAAGTCTCGTGCGCGCGTACGGATCCCCACTGCCGAGAAGAGCGTTGCGGTTGCGACGAACCCGAGCGACCCGAGGAAGACCAGCGCGACCAAAGGCAACCATGTCCCCGCCGGCTCGATCTGGAAGAACACCAAGCACAGTGGGACGAGCAGTAGCTCCACGACGAACAAGAGCAGAAGCGCACTGAGCGATTTGCCGATGTAGATCGCTGCCCGCGGAATCGGTGCCAGGAGCAGCCCGAAAATCGCGTCGTCCTCGCGTTCGAGCGCCCAACTGCGACCGATCAACAGTACCCCACAGAACAGGATCGAGATCCAAAGGACCCCCGGCGCGACGCTAGGCGCACTGACGGGGTCGATGTAGAACGCAAGCGAGCCGAGAGTCACCACCAGTACGGCGAACAGGCCAGTCGATGTGATGATCTCCTTGGTTCGAAGCTCGAGTCGAAGATCCTTGAGCGCCACCAGCCACGCCGCTTTGAGGATACTCATTGCGTGCCCTCGACGATGCGGCCCCGCTCCATGCGCAGGACTTGATCCGCAACGGTCTGCGCGAATTCCGCTTCATGCGTGACGACGATCACGATCGCGCCTGCCTGCTTCTCTCGAGCGATCAGCGCGGTGAGCGTCGCGGTCGAACGTGCGTCCAGCCCGGTCGAAGGTTCGTCCATCAGTAGGAGGCGAGGTCGATGGAGGAGGGCGCGCGCGATCGCGACGCGTTGCGCTTGGCCCCGCGAGTATGTCCGAAGCGGACGGCTCCAATACTCACCGAGCGACAGAGCCTCGCAGAGCTCGGTCATGCGCGCAGCACCCTGCTTGATGCTGTGAAGCTGTGACGAGAGCCGCAAGTTCTCGCGCCCGCTGAGGCCGGGGTAGAGTTGCGTCTGGTGTGCGACGAACCCGAGGCGCCCGCGGATTTCCGAGGCACGATCCACACCATGGTTTCCGAATCGGATCTCTCCTCGAGTCGGGTGCGCGAGCAGGGCGAGCAGCCAAAGCAGCGTCGATTTGCCCGAGCCGTTCGCACCTTGCACGGCGGTCACCGTCCCCTGTCCGAAGCGCAGGTTCACGCCCCCGAGGGCGAGCGTCGCGCCGTACGTCTTGGTCAACCCCGACACGACGACTTCTTCGAAATCCAGCTTCACCGACCTTTAGTCTAGAACAAGTCTCGGACGATGCCGTCAAGTTTCAACCAGCGATCTTGCGGCACACGGAGTCTCCCGTCGTCGATCTCGACGTCTCCCCGTTCGGTGGCGCGAGCCAACTCTCGCTCTCTCCCTTTGCTCACGGATCGACCCGCGCGCCTCTCCGTGCCGGCGAGATCGACGCCGTCGATGGTCCGAAGGCCTAGCATCAGGGCCTCCCGCACGATCTCCACCGCACCGAGTGACTCGACTTCACCACCGGCCGTGGGGTTCGCGAGGTATCGCTGAGGGATCGGTTCGTTTCGCCACCGGGTCGCATGCCCCGTTCCGTGGTCGAGACAGCCAACTGCAGAGGCGCCAAGGCCAACGTACGCGCCCCCGCGCCAGTAGTGCATGTTGTGACGAGACTCTTCGCCCTCGACCGCATAGTTCGACACCTCGTACTGCCGCCAACCGTGTTCGCGAAACGTGCCTTGTGCGCACTCGAAGAGATCGGCGTATCGGTCCTCCGACGCGACGCGGAGCTTCCCCGCCTTGTGCAGCGAGCCGAACAGTGTCTTCTCCTCGATCGTGAGCGCGTATGCAGATACGTGTTGCACGCCTGTCTCGAGGACGCGCCCGATATCTTCGGAAAACGCGTCCGCGCTCTGCGCAGGCATTCCGAACATCAAGTCTGCACTGACGCGCGGCACCTCTGCGCGAGCGCTTCGTAGTGCGGCGATCGCCATCTTGGAGTCGTGCAGGCGCCCCAAGAATTCGAGGTGTGGGTTGCGCAGGGATTGCACGCCGATGGAGAGACGCCCAACGCCGGCCTCGCACAGGGCTCCCGCATGCGCTTGCGACAGCGAGCTTGGGTTGCATTCGACGGTGATTTCGAAATCAGGGGTCGTCGTGGCGAACGTCCCGACGACCCCGTCGAGGGTCCGCTTGAGCGACGCCGGGTCCCACAGTGACGGCGTGCCTCCGCCGAAGAACAACGAAGCCAATGCCCGATGCTGCAGATCGGCAGCGCGAGATTCCAATTCTCGCAGCAACGCGTCGGCGTAGGCGTCGTGTGCAATCGTGTTTGCTTTGATCGGCTCGGTCGCGAAGTCGCAGTACGGACACTTCCGCGCGCACCACGGGAAGTGCACGTAGACGGAGGTACGGGTGGGCTCGCTTGACACGGGAGTCACTCGGCAGAAGGTATACTCTCAATTGAAAGCTCGTCGCAGATGATCACCCCCGCGTTTCCGTCTCTCCGGATTACGGCTGATGCTCTCATCCCCGAGGGCTCGTTCGCCGAGGCCCAAGCCGCGTTCCTCCGGCCTCAACCGGATCGCGTTGCGGGTCTTACGCAGCTTCTCCGCGAGAAGAACACCGGGGTTGTCGCGCACTTCTACATGGACCCGGAGCTGCAGGGCGTGTTGTCGGCCTGTGATTGGCCGCACATCCACGTTTCCGATTCGCTCGCGATGGCAGATCGTGCGATCGCAATGGCCGACCAGGGCGTCCGCACGATCGCGGTCCTCGGAGTCGATTTCATGAGCGAGAACGTCCGCGCAATGCTCGATGCGTCTGGATACGCGCACATCCCCGTATATCGGGTGGCGTCCGATCCGATCGGGTGCTCGCTCGCGGAGTCCGCCGAGGCACAGGCGTATGGCGCGTATCTTTCCGACGCGGCCGAGACCCCACGCTCGCTTCACGTCGTGTACATCAATACGAGCCTCGTCACGAAGGCCAAGGCGCACGCGCTCGTCCCGACGATTACATGCACGTCGTCGAACGTCGTGCAGACCGTCCTCCAGGCGGCGGCCCAAGTTCCTGATGGCCACGTTTGGTTCGGCCCTGATACGTACATGGGGCAGAACCTCGCGGCGATGTTCGAGGCCCTAGGAGCGATGACCGATCGTCAGATTCGCGATGTTCACCCCGCGCACGACCGTGCGTCGATCGAAGTGCTTCGTTCGCGATTTCACTACTTCGAACAGGGAACCTGCATCGTCCATCACATGTTCGGCCAAGAGGTGGTAGACACGGTCCGCGAACACTACCCCGACGCGTTCGTGACTGCGCATCTCGAAGTGCCGGGCGAGATGTTCGCGCTTGGGCTCGAGGCGCAACGCCGTGGGGAAGGGGTCGTCGGCTCGACGTCGAACATTCTTTCGTTCGTGCTCGGGCAGGTCGACGAGGCGATCGCACGAGGAGAGGGTGGCGAGCTGCGCATCATCCTCGGTACCGAGGCGGGCATGATCACGCCCATCGTTCGTCAGGTGCAAGACAAGCTCCGCGACTACACCTCCGAGGGCGGGCCGGCGATTTCGGTCGAGGTCATCTTTCCGGTCGCAAGCGAGGCAGTGGCGCAGGCGCCAGAGAGTGGTCTTGGCATCGTTCCGGGGGTTGCGGCTGGCGAGGGATGCTCCACGGCCGGTGGCTGCGCGACGTGCCCCTTCATGAAGATGAACTCCCTTCAGGCGTTGACCGATTTGCTCGGTCGGGTCGACGTAGAGCCCGACTCGAACCTCGTCCCCTTCGAACCACGAAAGTACACCCAAGAGATTCGAGGGCGCACCGCGGCCGACCTCGGGGGCGAGCCAATCCTCCACATGCGCGCCTTTCAGCGGGCCGGCGCCCTTCCGAAGGCGTTGGTCGACGACATTTTGCGGCGGCACGAGGCCCAGGCGGGCGCCCCGGGGTAGCGGTTCCCGCTTTCGCGGCCGAAAGCGGACCTTGACCGGGCGTGAGGCGTACTTATGTTGCGCCCGAATTCCGACGACGGGGAGCGATGGACAAGCCGGATTACTACGAAGTTCTCGAGGTGACGCGCGAGGTGAGCGTCACTGAGCTCAAGAAAGCCTACCGCAAGAAGGCGCTCGAGTTTCATCCCGATCGCAACCCCGACAATCCTGAGGCCGAGGACACGTTCAAGTTGTGCGCGGAGGCCTACTCGGTACTCAGCGACTCGAACAAGCGCCAGATCTACGACCAGTACGGCCACGCAGGGCTCGGCGGAGCAGGCGCGCCTGGGTTCGGCGACATCGGCGACGTGTTCACCCAGTTCCAAGACATCTTTGGGGACATCTTTGGCGGCAACTTCGGTTTCGGGGGCTTTGGCCGTCGGCGCCGCGATCCCAACGGGCCCCAACGTGGTTCGGACGTGCGCACGGAGATCGCGCTCTCCCTCAGGGAAGCGGCGTTCGGCGCCAAGACCGAGGTCGACCTTTCGCATCCCTCACC
>JBATTM010000320.1:0-3788 GCA_049670545.1 Polyangiales bacterium | reverse complement strand
CCCTGGCGCCGAGCGGGGTGACGTGCGCGTTACTGTCGTCGGCGGGGAGATTCTCGAAGTCGGGGGTCGGCCGTCCGCGGTCGCCCGTGTGCCGGGGGGCAGCGATTTCCGAAGCAACCTTCATGCGGGCGGAAGGGCGCATGCGGCGGACGTTACGACCGCCATGCAGGACGCCGTGACCCAGATCGCACCCTACCTCGAAAGCGAGGGGCTCTTGCACGCGGGTGTGGACTTCGTCGGGGCTCGGATTCTCGAGGTGAACGTCTTCAGCCCTGGTGGGTTGGGTCCGAGTGAGCGCCTGTATGCGCAGGACTTCGCGGGGGCCGTCATCGAATCCTTCGCGGAGCGAGTCTCGAGTACCTAGGGCCGCGCCTCTTGCGTCGACACCTTGCCGCCCTTGGCCCCGCACGCGATTTCTTCGAGAAGGGACGGGTCGTCGTCGAGAGAGCGGAACAACGCCCGTCGAAGAGTTCCCTTCTGCGTGAGGAGCGTCGTCGTCATTTTGTCGATCGCGATCGTGGCAAGCACGGTCTGGATATACGCCTCGATGAGGTCGTCGGCGCCGATTCCGATGGTGTTGAAGTCGCGACGGTCCATGAGCAGCAGTCGGTCAGTCGACGCGGCCCATCCCCCGTCGGGCTGTCGTTCCGAGAGGTTGGTGCCGAGGACGTCCCATGAGGACGCCCCCTGCTCGAGCCGCGCTGGCAGCGGTTTTCGCGAGCGCCGTGCGTAGACCGCGAGGGGGCGAAACCCGTCCGCTCCTCCGCAGACCATGAGCCGAAGGTCCGCAACGTAGATGTGGCCGCGTCGATCGGGGATCGTGCCGACGTGGTAGAAGCGGCCTGCGCGCTCGATCGAGCTCCATGAGTAGTTGCCGATGAGGCTTTGTACGACGTAGCGGTCATAGAGGTCGTCCATCTCCATGAACCTCTCGAGCTCCCGTTCGTTCACGATCGTGAAGACCCCTTGTCCCGCATTGCTGTATGGCACTTTCACGACTGCGTGTCCTCCGAAACGACGCACCCACAAGGGCACTTCCCGTTTGCTGACATCGCCGATGGTTTGAGGGGTCCGAATCTGGAGACCCGAAGGCTCGATCTCGGCGTTGTAGATGTCGTAGGCCTTCATCGCGACGAGTTTGTTGCGGCCTCCCGCCAGGCACGTCGCGACGGGGTTGAGGATTCGGGTCCGCGCGTGTATCGGGATTCGGTTCCAGGGCTTCTGTGTGACGTACCGAAAGGCCGCTCGGATCGGTATCCATCGACCCGTCGAGTCTCGTACCTCGAGCAGGCCATCGGTGAATCGGGCCGGCGGGTCCTGGTGCGCGTCCGGAAACGGCGCGAGAAACACGTCTTCGCCTGTCAGGTCGGCGAGCGCTGCGGCGTAGCCGGACGCTTCCATCTGATTCTTGTCAAACAACACCGCCAGCCGCTCGTTCGACGCCTTGCGTTTCGAGAGAAGCGGAAGAAACGCGGTCTCGATGAGCTTTCGATATCCCGCCTGCTCGTCGTCGTCGGAGACAAGCGGCATGGACTTGTTGCCCGAAGGGCAGGAGTTGGTCTCGATGACCAAGAGACGGCGACTCCCCGCGGCTGTTGTCGTGCAAAACAAGTCCGCGCCGGCCCAGCGGAAGCGTTTTGGGCTGTAGGCCAGGACGCTCTCGAGGAATTCGGGGTCGGCTCGCGGGTTGAGATGGCAGTAGCGTTGCACGATCCGGCGGTGTGACATCCGCATAAAGAACGAAACGAGGGGATGGATCTGGGCGTTGAGCACGCGACTGTAGAAGTGGTGTCGCGGCTCGAAGGAACCGGAAGGAACCAATGTCGCATGGGGGCAGTCCAGGGCTGCGCGTGACGCGGTGACGTCCATAGGATGTCGTCCGATGCTGCGCGCCGATGCGGACCTGTGCAAGCAAGGACGGCCCGGGCCCGCGGCGTAGTCATGCCGACCTTGGGGGCACTCCGATTCTGGTTTCTCGCCGTGCGCTGGCGGCCCGGGTGCACGAGTTGCATCGGGTTGGGCATCGGGGTGCGCAGTTCTTGCCCCATGCCCCACCGTCGTCCATCAAACGGAGTCGTTCCTGAATGGCACGAAACCTGCTTATCGTGGTCGTCGTCGTCGGAGGATCGTCAGATGTTTCGGATTCGAAAGTTGGGTGGCTGGGAACGGAATCGCGGTTCAATTCCCCCGAGAGCCTACGAAGACGGCTCCGAATCGCTGCGCCCGATCCCGTATATCGCGGAGCTCCGCCGTCAACTCGGCGCAGCGATCGCAGAAGCCGCGGTCGGTGAACGCCGTTTGTTCCTGCGCGTTCTCGGGGCGGACCTCGATTCGGAGCTTCAGCAGCTCGCGAGCCGAATGGCTTTCGGCGTCGGCGAAGAGGCGTCTGAGGTGGCAGAGCGCTTCCAGATGCTTAGTGAGATGGTTGGCTATTTCTGCGATGCCGTCGCACGCTGGACCCGGAGGTTGCGAACGAGGCGAGCGGCTTCTGTATGGCCTCGACCACGTAGCTAGCTCACTGGCAACAGATGATGGCGGACCCGGACTGGCGCATCGGTCGCCGACCAGCCTTGGCGCCGCGGGTCGAATCCATGGACGGAACGTCCCGGAGACGCCATCCTTGACTCATGACCCAACGACAGACGGGGCGGGTTCTCATCGTGGAGAGCGATCCGGCATCGCAGTCGAACCTCGAGACTGAGCTGTCGGCTCTCGGGCATGTGGTCGAGACCGCTCCGGACGGATTTGTGGCGCTCGAGTTCTTGGAGCCGTCGATGCCCGATGTGGTTGTGGTCGCGCTGGCGCTCCAAGGGATGGATAGCTTCGATTTCCTTGTGCAGGCGAGGGCTCTGCTTCCAAGTGCGTCGTTCATCGCGATCGCGGAATCGAGTTCGACGGACACGGTCGTCAAGGCACTGACCTCTGGCGCAGACCGGTGCATGACGATGCCGATTCGACCCGATGCTCTCGCTCTAGTGGTGGAACGCTCGCTCGACAAGCCGCTCAGCGCGCGGGACGCGATGGACGCTCGCGCCGAGGCTTCGGCGGCTCTTCCGACGACTCAGTTGGACCACATCGTTGGCGCCCATCCCGCGATGCAACGTCTTTTCAATCGAATGCTTCAGGCGGCCAAGAGCCGCTCGACTGTGCTCATCCAAGGAGAGACTGGAACCGGAAAAGAGTTGATCGCCAAAGCGATTCACGAGCACTCCGCAAGAAGCGGGGGCCCGCTGGTTCGATTGAACTGCGCCGCGCTCGCCGAGAGCGTCCTCGAATCCGAGCTGTTCGGACATGAAAAAGGGGCGTTCACCGGTGCCGCGACCCGACGAAGGGGACGCTTCGAACAGGCGGATGGAGGCACTCTTTTCCTTGACGAGCTCAGCGAGATGCCGCTCTCCGTGCAGGTCAAGCTGCTCCGCTTCCTGCAAGAGCGCGAACTCGAACGCGTGGGCGGAAACGAGACGGTGAGCGTCAATGTGCGCGTTGTCGCCGCCACGAACCGCGACCTCCGTTCGATGGTCGACGACGGCACGTTTCGAGAGGATCTGTACTTCCGACTGAAGGTCGTCGTGCTCGAAGTCCCTCCACTTCGTGCCCGTCCGAGCGATATCCCGTTGCTCGCGGACCACTTCCTTCGCCTGTACGCCGAGGAGAACGATAAGCGCGTGCACGGCTTCACGCCGCGCGCGCGTGAGGCGCTCCTCAGTTATCCGTGGCCGGGCAACGTGCGGGAGCTTCAACATGCGATCGAACAGGCCGTCGTCCTGTCCGAGAGTGACCTCATCAGT
>JBATTM010000319.1:0-4919 GCA_049670545.1 Polyangiales bacterium | reverse complement strand
CGCGCGACTCGAGCGAAACTTCGGACAGCGGCTGTTCATCGGCGTCTGAGGTATCCCTCCCACACGGGCCTTCCGTCCGCTTGGCTGTCGAACGCGGGGGTTTGCATGGTGCCAATGGCCGTCACGTACGCGTCGAGTTCCGTCGCCGCCTCGAGGGCGCGTGCCAATCGCTCCTCGGACGAAGCCTCGGTTCCGACGCACTTGAGGTGTTGTCCGAAAGGCCGCATCGCCCGAATCGCTGCATCGATCCCGTCGACCCGCACGAGCGACGCGTTCCTGAACCCTGGGCTCAACCGGGGTTGGCGCGGCTCGACTGAGAGCGCATGACTGGCGCCTTCGAGTAGGGAGCCATCCACCTCTGCGAGGCCTCGCCACTGCGCTTGAGCGGCGCCGACAGCGAGGGGGAGAGGCCCTCGTGGAAGGGTTTGGTTCACGTCGTCGAGCGCGTTGGAGAGTTTGGAGGCGAAAGAGTGCATCGACCGGCCATCCTGATCCTCGATGTAGATCAGTTGTGGCGACAAGCAGCCGCGCTGGTCGTAGGCCGCGACGTCGAGCGCGAGCCCGGAGACGATGTCTTGAACTCGATCGGGTGCCCTCGCCTCTGAACCGCAGTAGGCGACGCTGATGCCATGACCGTGCCCGATCACGCCGACATTCTCGGGAACCTGCACGGTGACGGCGTTCACGGTCTCGTCACCCCCGAACACGCTGACCACATCGGCTAGGGAATGCATTGCTGCCTCGTGCTGTGCGCTGCCTCCCGGGAACGACACCACCGCCGCCGCGTGGCCCAGTGTCGGATTGGCGATGCCCAGGGCTCGCTCGAGCAGCCTGGGAAACCGCGTCTCGCTCGAGGACGCTTTGATCAGCACCGGCGATCCCAGCAGGAGCGGGACGAAGACGGCTCGAACCGAGGCGGCGAATACGTTGCCGGCCAGGACGACTGTCACGAGGGAAGCGGGCGTCGCTCCTGGGCCGGCCGCCCTCAGAGCGTCCCCGGCCAGCTTGATGAGCCCACCAGGTCGTATGTCGCCAACCGTCGTCTCTAGGCCCCACGCCACCATCTCCTCGCTCAGGCCCGTTTCGTCGGGGAGTTCGCGCCGTGCGACTCGTCCGAGGGGTCCATTCGGTTTCAGTCTCTCGGCCGCTCGCACCAACCATGATGCCCGTTCCTCGAGCGTTTGCGATCGAAGCACCGGACCGGCGTCGTGTACGCGTTGCGCCAGCCGGCGGATGTGTTCGGGTGTGTCGGTCATCCCTGCACCCCGAGTGCTTGATCGGCTGCCAGGGAGCAGCCCCGCGGGGAGGCGCCCGGTGCGCGTCCTTCGACGATCACGCCTGCGGCGACTTGTCTTGCGAGATCCGACGTTTGAATGCAGCAGAGCGATCCCAAGTTCGCGCAGTCGTCGATCCGAAGGACGCCTTGCGTGCCTGGCTCCACCGGGGCGAGCGTTTCCGGGTCGACTGGGGTCACCCTTACCCAAGGCGGGGACCATAGGGCCCTTTCGCCGTCGGCGCCGACCACCTCGTTGCGGAGCGTGGTCTCGTAGAGTTGCGAGCTCAATTCGGTCATCCCGTACTCCGCAACGATCCACGGCTCGGCGATTCCGTATCGGTCGCCGATCGCGCGCCGAAGGACCCGGGGCTCGACCTCTCGCGACCGGCCCTTGTAACCTCCGGTGTGCATGACGCGGCTGCCGTGTGCGAGCGCGACGCGAAACTTGCCCAGCGCGTCCTCCGCATGGACGAAAGCAAACGAAGTGCCGAGGATGGCGATCGGAAGGCCAGTCGACTCCGCGTTGGCGAGAGTGGTTCGAAGCCCTTCCATGTCGAGCGCGTTGTCGCGCCACACGAAAGTGACTTCCCCCCCGAACCACTCGACGAACCGCGCGAGCATGTAGCTGAGCGAAGAGTGCGGAGCCTCGTGTTCGTCAGGGGCCAAGATGATCAGCGCGATGCGTTCGACATCGGGGAACAACATATGCTTCGCGGCACTTCGCGCGGCGGCGTCGTACAGGTGAAGGTCCTCGAACGCGTGCACACTTCGATCCGTAGAGGTGGTCCCCGAGCTATGAAACACCCGCCTATCGCGTGCGGGCGGGTGCGCAGCCATTCTACGAACGCGGAACACGTCCGTGGGCATGGCGGGTGGCCAGTCCCCTCTTCGCCGCAGGCGCGCGTACTCGTCGATGCGCGTCCTCTGCCATGTCGCCATGTCTTCGATCAGTTGGGCACATGCCTCGGGGCGTGGCGTACCCGGGTTCGCGATCAGGGCGTCGACCCGTCGCTCGAGTTCCTGCTGGGTGGTCACTGTGTGGCCTCGAGCGACTCCTTCAACGCCCCGATGAAGCCCTCCACTCTCTCGTCGCTGAGCGTAACCGGCGGCACCAGTTGAAGGACGTCCGCTGCACGTCCTGCCGGAAGCACCAAGTACCCGCGTTCCAGCAAGGCACGCGTCGCTCGAAGACCTGCGAGCTCGCGATCGAGCTGCAGGCCGACCATGAGCCCTACGTTCCGCACTTCGCGCACACCGGGGAGTCCCGCGTCACGGAGCGATGTGGACAATGCATCTCCCCGATCTGCCGCTCGCGCGACCCATCCCTGATCATCCAAGACTTGAAGTGTGGCCAACGCGGCAGCAGCGCCGACGGGATCCCCAAAAAACGTCCCCGTATGAATCGCCTCGCGATCCGGATCGCCCCACGCGCGCATCACGTCTTCTCGTCCAACGCACGCACTGACCGGCATCCCTCCCCCGAGCGCCTTCCCGACGCAGACGATGTCTGGTACCAGGCCGTCGGCCACTGAGCGCCACCAAGAACCACACCTCCCCATCCCCGTGAAGATCTCATCCGCGATGACGACCACGCCCTGCGCCGCGCACATCTCACCGAGCTTGCGTAGGAAACCACGCGGGGGGATTCGCACGCCCGCACGACCCTGGACCGGCTCCACGATCAGCGCGCCTACTTGGCTCCAATCCTCCGGGAGCGTCGCGAGTGCCGCCGCAATTTCTCTCTCCGTGGATGGCCATTTCGCGAAGTGCGCGCGCTTGCCGAGCTGTTCGGCGAACGGTTCGGCGAACCGCTCAGCGTACCCCGACACCGCGAGTGGCCCATACGCGAGCCCATGATAGCTGCCTTCGAATGCGACGACCCCAGGTTTTCCGGTGGCTAGCACCGCAGTCTTCAGCGCCGCGGTGACCGCGTCGGCCCCCCCGAGCGAAAGCATGGCGCGCGCATCCGTCCACGGAGACAACGCGCAAAGCCTTTCGAGTAGCTCGACCTTTCGGGTCGAAGGGTAGAGGTCGCCGAGCGCGTGCATCAACGTTCCAGCCTGGGTCCGCACCGCCTCGACGACTTTGGGATGGCGATGCCCGATGAACGCGACCCCGAATCCGGACGTGAGGTCGACGTACCGGTTGCCGTCCGAGTCGAGCACGTTGACTCCGCACGCCTCCACCCAGACGATCGGATCGTGGCTGGCACCGGTTTGCTCGGCTCGGCGTTTCCTTCGTGTCGTGAGGGCAGGACACTCGCTCGCTGCCAAGCGATCGACCCATGCACGCCCCACGGCGCCGGGTACGGGACGGCGAAGGTCGGGTGCTGCGTCTCCGAGGGTCATCCCCGAGGGGCTAGCGCCCTGCCGGTGTCCTCGTCAACCGCCAAACGGCTTTGGTTTCCACGGGAAGAACACGAAGCCAGCTTCGCGGGCTTTTCGGAGCAGATCGTGACCATCGACGAGAAGGACATCCAACTCCACGTCCTGTGTTCGACCCGCTTCGCACAGTTCTTTGATGATGACTGTCACGTTGTCCCGATAGGTATCCATGACGCGCAGACCGACGGCCGGGCTCGGTGCTCCCGCAGGTCGCGCGACCTCGCAGTACGAGGCCCATTCGATTTCAGGGTATTGTCGAAGCACGGCACTGAGTGCACCGAGGAGGGTGTCGGCGGGCGCCGACCGCAACCGCGCCAACTCGATCGAGTCGCCGATGGACGGTGCCGCGAGGCGCGACGGCCGGTTGACCGGTTCGTCCTCCTCCGCTGCTGGCTGCTCGCTCGGGTTTGCTGGTGTTGCGGCGGTCATTCCGATCTCTGGGGCCGGCGGTAACGCGAGCTTTCCCCCGGGCGCGAGATCAGAGGCGCGCACGGCGGGCGATGTCGGCAGGTCGGACTGCAGAGAAGGCGATGCTTCCGATACGGGATGCGTGGATTCAGCGGCGCGCTCGGCGTCGCGCGCAGGCGTGAGGGCCCGTCTCGGGTTTGGGGGGACGATGCTGGCTGCACCGTAGGTCCCACCGACATTGATCTTGGCTGACTCCGGGACGACTTCTTCGATCTTGGGCGGCGGGTTGCTGTCGGGTTTGGCCGCGGGGCGAGAGCTCGGTCGGGTGCCGGTGGCGGGGTTGACCTCCTCGGCCTTCACCCGAGGGTGACGCTGTGTCGGTGGCTCCGTCCGCGACGGCAACTCGTGTGGCTTGGTGGGCAGGTCACTCAAGCGGTCGAGCTGCTCCGCTTGCGACGGCGCCATGCTGTACATCGTCGATATCTTCTCCACAGGAGGCGGGAACGAGCTCGATGCGGCTGGTGCCTTCTTGTTGGGTGCCGGGGGTCGGGACGTACGAAACGGTCCGGTGCGATCGAGTTCGCGGAGGGCGACTCGAAGCTCTTCGCGGTCGAACTCGAGCGAATGATTCTCAGCGATGTCGACGACCAGGAATGCGTACTCTCGTGTCCACGCGTGACGAAGAATGTCGCTGCCAAGGCTCTCGTGCGTCGCAATCTGACCATCCGCTTCGAGCCATCCGAAACGCCGCGCGGCTTCGCTCAACGCGCTCTCGGACGTGAACACGGCGAGTGCCTCTTCGCCGTTGCCATTGATCAGGGTGCGAAACCCTTCGGCGCGCGGCTCCCAGG
>JBATTM010000318.1:0-1623 GCA_049670545.1 Polyangiales bacterium | reverse complement strand
GGCCTTAGGCGCGGCGGCAATCGGACTCGCTCATCCGGCCGCGTTCATCCCGGCCCTGGCCCTCGTTCCGTCCGGGGCCGTTTTCGCAGCGGCGGGTGCGTGGCTTGCGCGACGCTTACCCCAAGGGCTCGACACACAATCCTCAGCCCGCCCAGGCTTGACGATCGCCTGGGTACTACTCGCGCTGCTTGCCGTCGTCCAGGTCGGTCGGCTTTCGACGTACATGACGAACAGCGAGTCGGACTGGTTCCTCTCGACCCGCGAGCCTTTCTACGCCAAGCACGAGTGTCTGAACGCCTACGTCTACGGCGCGGAGCTCGATCGGCGCGGCGAGTCGAATGTCTACCACGCGACTCACTACCCGGGTCTCAACCGGGAAGCCGAGCCCGTGACCGAGCTGACCGGGATGGTGCCAGAGGATCCGTTTCAGTACGCACCGCAGTTCCTCCTCTGGCCGCGGGCGGCCATCACAATCACGCAGGACTATCAGGCGATCCGTCTGGTCTGGTTTGGGATCAACTTCACGCTGTGCATGGGCGCGGTGTTGTGGCTCTCCTTCTGGGTCGGCGGTCATGTCGGCGCGGTCAGCGCGTTGCTCTCACCGTTCGTGCTCATCGCGTTTCCGACTCTTCACAACTTCCAGTACGGGCAGTTCCACTTCGCGACGATCGCGCTCGCCGTGTTGGGGATGCTCGCGTTCGCACGTCGACGTCCCGCGATCGGCGGGACGCTTCTCGCCGTGTCGATCCTCTCCAAGCTGTTTCCGGCATTGCTGCTCGTGCCGCTCGCGCTGCAGCGTCGCTGGCGGGATCTGGGTTGGACCGCCGCGGCCATCGCGGTACTCACCCTCGTGACGCTTGGGGTCACGGGGCTGGCACCCTTCCTCGCTTTCGCCGACTACCATCTTCCGCGGCTGCTCGACGGGAGCGCATTCGCGTTCGGGGAAGCGTGGCCCGAAATGGCCGAACTCCTCGTCGCCGGCAACCAAGGTATCCGAGGCATCTTCGCCAAGTTGACGGCGATGGGCCTGCCCGGTGCGGCCGCCGTGTCGACCGGCGTCGGCAGGCTCTACGGGCTAGCGCTCCTGATGGTCGGTGCACGTATCGGCCTCAGACGGGACGCGAGTCGCTCCGAGCGCGCGATTGCCTGGGTCGGCCTGCTCGGGCTGGGATCGCTCGCCAGCACGGGAGCGTGGGCGGACTATGTGCCCCTCACCTGCGTCTGGTTGCTGACGCTGCTCGCGCCGCTGACGACCGGGCGGCCGTGGATGCAGCTGGCGCTCGGTGTGTGCGCCGTGATGCAGCTATTCCTTCCAGGTACGATGCCGCTAGGCGACTGGGTCGGAACGAGCTGGATGTACCCGCTCTCGCTATTGGGAGCGCTCGCGATGTTGGCGACGTTCGCGACCGGCGTCGCACTACGCGCGCCGGTCTCTGCAAGGAGCTTAGACCTCGACGGCCGCAACTACCGCGTGACGCCCACGTGACCTGTCCCTAGACTCCGCGTGCGATGGAGGTCGACTGGGGCGAAGGCAGTTATGAGAAGACCGCACGGCGGCTCGAGGCTGCGGCGCACGCGGCGGTCGCGGCACTCGAGGTGTCACGCGGAAACGCGGTGCTCGAT
>JBATTM010000317.1:0-17586 GCA_049670545.1 Polyangiales bacterium | reverse complement strand
CCCCAAACCGTGCCGAGCAAGAACGGCCGCGCATCGCGCAGGAGCCCCGCCTCCACCGCGGCCTCGACGAGCGCATCGACGAACGCAGCCACGGTCTGAAAGCGGTCATCCGGATCCTTTTCGAGGGCATGCATGACGACCTGTGCGACCTCAGGGGGCACCCGGTCGCCGACTCCCTTCGTGCGAAGTGACGGCGGCGTCTCGTGAACGTGCTGCATGAGCACGGCGCCAGCGGTCGCGCCTTCGAAAGGGAGCTCCCCGGTCATTAGCTGGTACGCAAGGACGCCTACCGAATAGATGTCGCTTCGACGATCCGTGGCGTCGCCCGTTGCAGCCTCAGGCGAGATGTAGGGCGCCGTTCCGAATACGCGACCGGCTTGCGACTCGGTTCCGATCGAATCGGTGTCGAGCGTGCGTGAGATTCCAAAGTCAACCAGCTTGACGAAATCTTGATCCGTTCCCCGCCTCACGAGGTACACGTTCTCCGGCTTGATGTCGCGATGGACGATCCCCATCGTGTGTACGGCGTCCAATCCTGCACACAGCTTCGTCAACATGATTAGGGCCCGTTCGAGAGACGGGGCCCCGCGTTCGTCCAGCTCATCAGCGAGGGAACGTCCCTCGAGGAGCTCCATGACGATGTAGAGCCGACCGTCGGCGAGTCGCCCTGACAACATGACGCGCACCAGATTGGGGTGGTCGAGGGATGCCGCAAGCTGGGCTTCTCTCTCGAAGCGCACCACCGAGCTCTGCTCGCGCGCCAGCTCCAAGCGGAGCACTTTGATTGCGACGTCTCGACCGACGGTGGTCTGCCGCGCCCGGTACACCGTTCCCATGCCCCCGGTTCCAATCAGAGCGTCGACGCGGAACTGCTCCAAGAGAACCGTGCCGATTAAGGCGTCCGGGACTTCATCGTCGGTCACCAGCTGCGTTCCATCGTGGGGGCAGAAGTCGGCCTGACTCCCAAACTTGGAACCGCACCGAAGGCAGATTTTCCGCATTTCGGTCAACGTCCTCGCGAATAGAGCTGCGTTAGCACTTGGTGGCCTGGCGTACAATTCATGAATCGGACGACGGATTTGGATAGGCGATTCACATTCGCCTATCTTTTAGGTGGGGAATCAAGGGATGACGGGCAAAGTCACGAGTGGACTCGCTTGGATCGCATGCGTTGCGATGTCGACGAGCCCCGCGGTCGCGCAAGACTCGATCGAGACCGAAGAGCTCGTCGTGGCAGTTCCCGGGATTCGTGCATTGCACGGTGATGATGACATTGCACACGAGTTCGCGGGTTGGCTTCGTGCAGGAACGTCCGCTATCGAAGGTTGGAAGCTGCATACGACTATCGTCTCGCTCGAGCAGTTGATGCTCGTCAGTGGATGCGATTCGCCCGACGAGGCGTGCTTGTCGCGGATCGCGGAGACGCTCGGCGCCGATCGCGTGATCTCGGGGTCGCTTTCGCGCGTCGATGCGGACGACGGATACGAAACGGAGCTCTTCTTGTTTCACGCTGACACTGGGCAAATCGAAGCCATGTCGGTCGCGGTGCTCGATCGCAACTCGGTGCGGCCCGAGGATCTCGCGGTAATCGGCCAGCAGCAGGTATCCTCACTCGCAGACAAACCCTTGGATCAACTCGGGCAGGAACAGGCTGCCGAACTCCAACTCTCTCGGGACGGTGCCCCACCGATCGACATGCTCGCAGCCGAGGAGCAAACTGAGAAACGATTTCCGATATGGCCGGCGCTTACGAGCTACGCCGGTGCGGCGGCGTTCGTCGGGCTCACCGCCTGGAGTTGGGTGACGCTGCGCAACGTCCAGGGGGATCGCTCTTTCGAGGTGGCACGTGCGATCGCGGGGCCCGACGTGGCGAACGTCTGCCGTGCCGATACCAACTTCGGGATCGAAGAGCTAGACTCCCTTTGTTCCAAGGCCAATACTCACGAGAGTTTGCAATGGGTGTTCCTTGGGATGAGCGCCGCTTCGATCGGCGTAGGCACGTGGCTTCTCGTCAAGTCACTTCGAAGTGGCAGGACGAGCGATCGCGCGCGTCTGACGGTGACCCCGATCGCAGGGAGGCGCGCCGGAGGCTTCAGCGCACGGCTTCGGTTTTAGCGATATGCGCGTCATAGGCGGCCGCCTTTCCGGTCGTCGCTTCGGCGCCCCTTCAGGCAAAGGCACCCGTCCGACGTCGGACCGTGTGCGCGAAGCACTCGGTTCTGCACTGACCTCCCGTGGCGCCTTCGAGGGAGCACGAGTCCTCGACTTGTTCGCAGGATCGGGCGCTCTGAGTTTCGAGTCGATCTCTCGTGGGGCGAAACATGCGACGATGATCGACCGCGACGCACGCGTGCTTCGTGAGATCAAGCAGAGCGCGAGCGCGCTCGGTGTCGCGCCGGAGGTCACGACTCTCCGGATCGATCTCTGCGGGAAACCGGAGACGTTCATCGATCGCATTGGGGGCGGCGAGACGAGGTTCAGCCTCGTCTTCGCAGATGCACCGTACGCGAACATCGCATCGGTCCCTCCGCTCATCGAGGCATTGGCGGCCGCGGGAAGATTCACGCCCGGCGCTTGGATCGTGGTCGAGCATCCGGATTCGTACGCGTGGACGTGGACGAAGGGGCTCGCATCGGACGCTGAGTACCGCTATGGTCACACCCGAATCAGTCTCGGCGTCAACCAGCAGAAAGGCACGACGTGAAGAGGATTGCCGTATACCCTGGGTCCTTCGACCCCATCACGAAGGGCCACACCGCCATCCTTCAAAGCGGCTTGGTGGCGTTCGAGAAGATCATCGTGGCGGTCCTCAACAACGAGTCGAAGCAGCCGCTCGTCAGCGTGGCCGAGCGGATGGATCTGATTCGAGACTCGGTGGTCGACATGGGTGCGGATCCCGAGCGCGTCGAAGTCGACCATTTTGAAGGACTCCTCGTGAACTACGCCCAGGAACGCGACGCACGAGTGATCCTTCGAGGCCTGCGGGCGGTCGCAGATTTCGAGTACGAACTCCAGATGGCGAATATGAACCGCCACCTGAACGCCGACATCGAAACGGTGTTCATCATGGCCAACGACGCGTACTTCTACGTGGCGTCGAACTTGGTGAAAGAAGTCGCGAGGCTCGGTGGCGACGTAGCGGAACTGGTACCTACCCCCGTTCTGCCCAAGCTCCTCGCCAAGTTCGACAAGTAGCGCGGTTGGCTGACGACGCCGCTCGCCGTCAAACGCCGGAGTTCGGGAAGTGCGGCGAGTGACACTTTTCCAAGCTGCAACTCGGCGAGAGTCGCATGCCCCTCGAGCACGGCGCGGCGAACTCGAAGCCAGCTGGCAAGGTAGACCGCATCCCGTGCGACTCCACCACCGCGAAAGGACCGCTCGCAAAGCGTCACGGCCTCGATTGCGGAGAAGCCATGATCTGACGCGAGCACCCTCGTGGCGTCGCCGAATGAAACGCCTGCGTGCATCGCATGTGTCGCAAGCAATCGACCCGCCAACGTGCGCCGCCGTGATCCGTCGAGAAGACCGCTCAGCTCCTCGATGAAAATCGAGACTCCCTCTTGGTCCCCGTAGGACCCGGCCGTCCCCACCGCGAGGACCCCAAGCCGCTGAGTACGGCCGTTGAACGCGGAGACCATGTGGCCAAACACCTCGTGGGCCGCAAGCCGCCTGGCTTCCCGGTTGCCAAAGTGCCTGTCGGCGATGAACACGGTTCGTTCACCGACCGCTGCATTGGCGATCAAGCGCGAGTCGACGCGTACGGCGATATGAACGCCAACCTCTTTCGCGTACGCCAAGGTGAGATCGCGCAGATTGACCTCGGTGTCCGACTCCGCGGGCACCGTCTTTTCTTCGGGCTCGGCGTCGACCTCGGCGAGGATGTCGTGGGCCGCGTCGAGGGTGCGAATCGGTTGGTCGCCAAAGAGCCTCTCGGACCCCGTGCCGAAGAGCCGCGCTGCCATGGGGCGCACGCGCTTCGGCCGCCCGAGCGCTTCGAGAAGGAGGAGCTCGGTCTCGAGCTCTTCGAGACGTGAAAGGTACAGAGACGGCGCAATCGACTGCGCTGCAAGCATCCGTGCTCGATCGAGCTCTCGCCAAACGCCGCTGTCGAGCGCAACTGGGTTCCACGACCACTTCGGCTTTGCGTGCTCTCCTCTTGCGACCGCGGATGCAAGCCGCTGCCGTTCGCTCGGATCGCTGTGTGTGGTGGCGGAGATCAGCTGACGAGCCCTCTCGTGGAGGCGTCTCAGCGCTACATCCAACTCCGCCTGAAGCCGCCGCCCCGGTCGATCAGAGTAGCTGTGTTGCACGTTCCGCCAGTTCACTTCGTTCGCCCTTCACCAGTGTAACGTGCGCACCGATTTGTTCACCTTGAAAGCGCTGGGCCACGACGGTGAGCCCGTTGCTGGCGGCATCGACATAAGGATTGTCGATCTGATATGGGTCTCCGGTGAGAACAATCTTCGTATCTGCCCCGCAACGCGTGATTACCGTTTTGACCTGATGCGGCGTGAGATTCTGAGCTTCGTCGACCACCAGAAACTGGTTTGGCAGGGACCGACCACGAATGTAAGTCAACGGCTCGATCTGAATCACCCCAGATGCCAATAGTTCTTCGTAGTTACGATGCTCGGACATGCGACCGCGACCGCTGGCGAAGATGTACTCGAGGTTATCGAAGATCGGCTGCATCCAGGGGTTGAGCTTCTCTTCGATGGTGCCCGGAAGATACCCGACGTCGCGCCCCATGGGGAAGATGGGGCGGGACACGAGCATCCGCCCGTAGGTTCCGTCTTGCACGACCGACTGAAGGCCCGCTGCAATCGCGAGGAGAGTCTTGCCCGTGCCCGCCTTGCCGATCAGCGTCAACAGGTGAATGTCCGGCGAGAGGAGCATGTCGAGCGCGAAATACTGCTCGAGATTGCGCGGCCTCACACGCCAGACGCCTTCGCGCCCAACTCGTAGGGGGACGACGGTGCCGCTCGTCGCATCATAGCGACCGAGCGCGGTGTGCCGCGGCTGGTCGTGCTCACGGAGAACGATACCGGCCTGTGGGTATAGCTCGTGGTCTAGCTTCTCCGCGTCGACGACCTCTCGACGCGCAAGTTGATCGACCAGATCCGCGCTGACGTCCACGGTGCACACGCCCGAGTACAACTCGTCGATCGAAACCCGACCCCCTTCGTAGGTTTCGGCCCGTAGGCCGAGCGCATCGGCGCGAATGCGCAAGTTGGTATCCATCGTGACGAAAATCAGCGGGCGATCGGGCGCCTCGTCTCGAAGCTTCAGCGCCATTTGGAGGATCGCGCGATCCATCTCGCCCGGCCCGTGACCACGCCGCGGCATGGAATCTGCTGGGACGGCGACGCGGAGCTCTCCCCCGGTGCTCTCGAGGTGGACGCCCTGGTCGAGCGTGTGACCGTTCGAGTTGCGGAGTTCGTCGAGAATACGCGCTACGTGGCGGGCGTTCTGGCCGAGCTCACTGAGCTCTTTCTTGAACTGGTCCACCTCTTCGATGACGAAAATCGGTAGGACGACCGTGTTGTCCTCGAACTTGTAGACAGCTAACGGGTCGTGAAGCACCACGTTGGTGTCCAAGACGTAGGTCTTCTTCACTTCACCGCGACGGTAGCACGCTTTGGGACGCGAGGTACGGAGAAACGAAAACCGGCTATAGTCCGCGCGGCAGAAAACCCATGGCCGAAGAACTGAGCATCGAAGGTCTCGTCGTACTTGCGATCGCCGGCGTGTTCGCGACGATCATCAATGTGATCGCAGGAGGCGGCGGCATGATCGTCCTACCGGCACTGATGGCGCTCGGCCTCCCAGTCGACATCGCGAACGGGACGTATCGCTTGGGCGTAGTCACCCAAAGCATCTCGGGGACGACCGCATTGCGCGGGCATACGAACGTCGAAGCACGTCCGCTCGTGCCAATCATGATCCCCATGGTGCTGGGCGCAGCCCTTGGTGCAGCGCTCGCGACGTCGATTCCTCGCGAACTCCTGAAGCCAATCGTGTTGACCACGATGATCGCGATGGCCGGGCTCATCGCCTTTCGAAAGCAGACGCTCGTGGCAGAAGAGGGAGACCCCAAGGCGCCGAGTGAAGCCCCGTGGAGCTATGTGGGCTTGTTCTTCTCCGGCTTCTACGGGGGTTTCATCCAAGCCGGGGTCGGGTTTCTGATCCTCGCAGTGCTGGTTGGCACATTGCGTTATGATTTTGTCTCGGCGAACGCGATCAAGCTATTGACGACGCTCGTGTTCGGCACCGTGGCATTCGGGATCTTCGTTTGGGCAGGACACGTCGCATGGACCCCTGCAATCGTGCTGGCCGCGTCATCGATCGTCGGTGCGCGACTCGGCGTCAAAGTCATGCTGAAGGTCCCTGTCGGCGGCTTGCGGTGGTTCGTATTCCTATGTGTGGTCGCCACCTGCATTGCCGCTTGGCTTCGCTAGAAAGAGCACTAGATAAAGATTACATGGATCGACGTTGATGATAGTCTCGTAGCGAAGGAGGGTCGCCCATGGGGGAAATGGTCAAGCAGATTGCTGCCCTGCAAGACTACGAACGATACCAAGATCTCCATTGGGAGGGATCGTTCGAGGACTACCTTCAGATCGTAAGAGACCGCCCGCAGGTAACTCGCAACGCGTTCCAGCGGCTGTACGACATGGTCGTCTCTTACGGCGAAGAAGAGTACATCGACAACAAGAAGAGGTTGATTCGCTATCCGTTCTTCAAGGATCCGCTCGAGAACGGGAAAGACGCGATCTACGGTCTGGACATTCCTCTGATGCGCTTGGTGCATGTGCTGCACGCGGCTGCACAAGGGTACGGGCCCGAGAAGCGAATCATTCTCCTGCATGGCCCCGTGGGTTCGTCGAAGAGTACGATCGCTCGCCTTCTGAAGAAGGGTCTCGAGGCATACTCGCGAACACCTGAAGGCGCGCTCTACTCGTACACGTGGACGAACCTCCAAGAGACAGGTCTGGCCGGAGGAGACGACACCTTCCCGTGCCCGATGCACGACGAACCGCTGAGGCTCATCCCTCCCGACTGGCGTCCTCAGGCAGTCCAGGAGCTTCGGCTCGGTGACGACCGTAGGCGCGTGAACGTCCGAGGCGAACTCAATCCGGCGTGCCGTTTCATCTTCCGCAGTTTGCTCGAGCGCTACGATGGCGACTGGGCGAAGGTGATGAGCAATCACATCGAGGTGAAGCGTCTGGTGCTGAGCGAGCAGGACCGCATCGGTATCGGCACGTTCCAACCGAAAGACGAGAAGAACCAGGATTCGACGGAACTCACCGGCGACATCAACTACCGCAAGATCGCCGAGTACGGATCGGACTCCGATCCGCGGGCATTCAACTTCGACGGCGAGTTCAACATTGCGAACCGTGGAATCGTCGAGTTCGTGGAGGTCTTGAAGCTCGACGTCGCGTTCTTGTACGACCTTCTCGGTGCCACCCAAGAGCACAAGATCAAGCCCAAGAAATTCGCCCAAACCGACATCGACGAGGTGATCATTGGGCACACGAACGAGGCGGAATACCGGAAGCTCATCAACAACGAGTTCATGGAAGCGCTACGGGATCGGACGATCAAGATCGACATCCCGTACATCACCAAGATGAGCGAGGAGATTCGGATCTACCGCAAGGACTTCAGCACCGAACGCCTCCGCGGGAAGCATGTCGCACCCCACACCCTCGAGGTTGCGGCCATGTGGGCAGTGCTCACTCGTCTCGAAGAGCCAAAGAAGCATCAGCTTGCGCTTCTTCAGAAACTGAAGTTGTACGACGGCAAGATCTTGCCCGGCTACACGCAAGACAACGTCAAGGAGCTTCGCAAGGAAGCCAACCGCGAAGGGCTTGACGGGATGTCGCCCCGATACGTGCAAGACAAGATCAGCAACTCACTCGTGCGCGAAGGCAACGAGGGCTACATCAACCCATTCATGGTGCTGAACGAGCTCGAGAAAGGCCTGTCCGCGTCACTCACGGTCGGCGATGAGCAACGGAAACGCTTTGGCGAACTGATCAGCGTCGTCAAAGGGGAGTACGACGAGATGGTCAAGAACGAGGTCCAACGCGCGATCAGCGCCGATGAAGATGCGATCGGTAGGCTCTGCGGGAACTACATCGACAACATTCGCGCGTACCTGATGAAACAGAAGGTCAAGAACAAGTACACCGGCAAAGACGAGGAACCGGATGAGCGCCTGATGCGTTCGATCGAAGAGAAGATCGACATCACCGATCCGCGAAAAGACGATTTCAGGCGAGAGATCATGAATTTCATTGGCCACCTCGCGCTCGAAGGAAAGAAGTTCACCTACGAGACCAACGACCGCTTGCGCCGCGCGCTCGAGATGAAGTTGTTCGAAGACCAAAAGGATTCGATCAAGCTGTCGAGTTTCGTTTCCAACGTCATCGACAAGGAGACGCAGGACAAGATCGACATCATCAAGAATCGCCTCATCAAGTACTACGGCTACAACGAGGCGTCGGCGACCGACGTGCTGGCCTACGTCGCCAGCATCTTCGCAAGGGGCGACGTAAAGGAGTAGCGATTGTCTCTGCGTATCGACCAGGATCACTCCCGGTTCCGCAACATCGTTCGCGGGAGGATTCGACAGAACCTCCGGAAATACATCTCCAAAGGGGAGCTTCTCGGGCGGCAGGGCAAGGACATCGTATCGATTCCGATCCCGCACATCGACATCCCCAAGCTTCGATTCGGCGACAAGCAACAGGGTGGCGTCGCCCAGGGTGATGGCGACCCAGGCGATCCGCTTTCAGCGAGCCCGCAGGAGGGTGACGGCGAAGGCAAAGCGGGCGACCAGGCTGGCGACCACGCGCTCGAAGTCGAGCTCACGCTGGACGAGCTGGCCGACATCCTCGGGGAAGAACTCGAGCTCCCCAACATCGAGAACAAGGGCAAGAGCGCAATCGTCGACAAGAAGGATCGGTACGTTGGCGTTCGAAACGTAGGGCCGAACTCGCTGCGCCACTTTCGGCGCACCTTCAGAAGCGCGCTGCGCCGGCAGATCGCGCTTGGGACGTACAACCCGAAGCGCCCCGTGATCATCCCGACGCGCGATGACATGCGCTACAAGTCTTGGAAGACGGAAGAAGAGCCGGTCGCGAACGCGGTGATCCTCTACATGATGGACGTGTCGGGTTCGATGGGCGACGAGCAAAAAGAGATCGTTCGCATCGAATCGTTCTGGATCGACACGTGGCTTCGTCGCCAATACAAAGGCATCGAGACCCGCTTCATCATCCACGACGCGGCTGCACGCGAAGTGGATCGCGACACCTTTTTCCGAACACGCGAATCGGGGGGCACGATGATCTCGTCAGCCTATCGATTGGCCGCTGACATCATCGAGCGGGACTACCCATCCTCACAGTGGAACATCTACCCGTTTCACTTTTCGGACGGCGACAACTGGAGCGTGGACGACACGCTCCTGTGCGTAGATATTCTCAAGAAACTCCTGCTTCCTGCGTCCAACGTGTTCTGTTACGGCCAGGTCGACAGTCCCTACGGATCTGGACAGTTCATCAAAGACCTCAAGGAGCATTTCTCCGAGGACTCTCAACTGATCACCAGCGAGATCAACGATCGCGATGCGATCGTCGAATCAATTCGCGAGTTCTTGGGAAAGGGGCGCTAACCAGTGGCCCAATACGCACTGAAGACGTCACTTCCCAACTACCTGAGGGACCACCAACTTCGCATCGAAGAGTTCGCGCAACGGGTCGGCCTCGACTTCTTCCCGACGATTTTCGAGGTACTCAGCTACGACCAGATGAACGAGGTCGCAGCCTATGGTGGGTTCCCTACCCGGTACCCCCATTGGCGCTGGGGAATGGAGTACGAGCGCCTCAGCAAGAGCCACGAGTACGGGCTGTCGAAAATCTACGAACTCGTGATCAACAACAACCCGTCTATCGCGTACTTGCTGGAGGGGAATAGCCTGGTCGATCAGAAGCTGGTGATGGCTCACGTGTACGGGCACGTCGACTTCTTCAAGAACAACTTTTGCTTTCAGATGACGAGCCAAGGCCGCGATCCGCAGCATGGTTCGGATCTCCGCAAGTGGATTGACGCGCTGGCCAACCATGGCGCGATCGTGCGCAAGTGGTCGAACCGCATCGGCATCGAGAAGGTCGAGCAGTTCATCGATGCGTGCCTCAGTCTCGAGAATCTCATCGACCCACAGAAGCCGTTCCTCCCGAAACTCTCAGCCCCGAGCACGTCCGAGGAGGAAGAGCCTGAACTGGCTCAGGAGGTCGCTCTGCTGCGGGTCGATCGCGAGTACATGGAGTCGTACATCAACCCAGACGAGTTCGTCGAATCGCAGAAGCAGAAACTCGTCGATGAGCAGGAGCAATCTCTTCGCTTCCCGGCCGCACCGGAGCGCGACGTACTCGGGTTCTTGCTCGAGCATGCACCGCTCCAGCGCTGGGAACGTGAGTGCCTCACCGTCGTGCGGACTGAGGCGTACTACTTTCTACCCCAGATGCAGACCAAGATCATGAACGAAGGTTGGGCGAGCTACTGGCATTCTCGACTGATGACCGAGAGCATCTGCGAAGGCAGCGAGATCGTCGACTACGCGGATCGGTGCGCGAGCGTGCTTGCGACCACCCCTGGGCAACTCAACCCTTACAAGCTCGGCATCGAGCTGTTTCGCCATATCGAAGACAGGTGGAACAAAGGTCAGTTCGGAAAAGAGTGGGACGATTGCGAGGACTTCGAGATGCGTCGCCACTGGGATCGTCGCACTGGCCTCGGCCGCGACAAGATCTTCGAGGTTCGGGCGCTCTACAACGACGTGACCTTCATCGATGAGTACCTCACCGAGGATTTCGTCGCGGACCAGAAGCTATACGCATTCGGATACAACCAGCGCAACGACCGCTGGGAGATCGAAAGCCGCCAGTTTCAAGAAGTGAAGAGCCAACTTCTCGCATCCATCACGAACGCCGGCAATCCAATCATCTCCGTCGTAGATGCGAACCATGGAAACCGGTCGGAGCTCCTACTCGAGCACACTCATCAGGGCGCAGACTTGCGGCTCGACTGGGCAAGAGAAGTGTGTCGCGCGCTTTCGCGCGTCTGGACACGACCGGTCGAGATCCGCACCATCGTCGACGAGAAACCCACGGGACTCCGATTCGATGGGAAAGACTACTCTCAGAAGTCGGTGTAGCGGGCGCGCTGCACCTCTGAGCTAGTCGCAGCGTGCGTACCGCACCGTTCCGTTGACGTCGAAACCGGTCACCGCGGTGGGGCTCACTAGGTCCTCGCAGATGACGTCGAAGCTGATGTCGGCGCCATCGGATCCCCCAACGGAAAAGTTCGATAGCTTGCAGGGTTGCTCCGGTGTTGGATCCTCGATCCCACAACCTCCGAGGCTGCCCCCGTAGGCTAGACCGTTTTCGACCACCGTGACGTCGCATGAACCGGAGATCATCGAGTCTTCAGCACCGACGACAACGCGGACCTCGAATCCGAAAGAATTCCCGACAGAGGTCTCGAGATTGAGAATCCGGCGGCCATCCGAGGCCTCCGCAACTTCACAAATCACAACCGCCTGATCGCCGTCACAGGCGATCTCGTCGTCGATCAGGAAAAGCTCGCGCGACCCTTCAGCTGCACCGTCGGGCCGGAGGCAAGTGTTCTCCGCAAGCGCGCCGCAAGACGCGGGTGCTGCGGGGCAACTCAAGGTGTACGTGGTGTCGGTTGCGGCCGGCCCCGAGTCGCCCGCGCACGCGACCGCCCATATTGCGCATAGCGCAGCAAACCCGACTGGCACTCGTCCGTGAAACCCCACCCGATCAGCGTAGCGAAGGCTGCAAACGCCGGCAACTTACGAAGTTGCCAGGGCTCTTCTGAGATCGTCCCGCAGGTCGTCGACGTGTTCCAACCCCACGGAAACACGTATCAGACCGTCTCGAATTCCATGAGCCTCCCGCACGTCTTTCGGGACGCTCGCGTGACTCATCAGAGCAGGATGCCCGATGAGGGATTCGATGCCCCCGAGGCTCTCTGCGAGCGAAAATAGCTGCACGCGAGAGAGAAAGGCGCGCGCGGCGTCGAGACCTCCGTCGAGTTCGAAGGACAGCATGCCGCCAAAGCCAAGCATCTGGCGAGCCGCCAGCTCGTGCTGTGGATGACCCGGAAGGCCGGGGTAGTGGACCTCGCGAACTTCGGGTCGCCCGCTGAGCCACGAGGCAAGGGCCTGCGCATTGTCGCAGTGCTGGGCCATCCGGAGCGGCAAGGTCTTGATGCCGCGAGCAACCAGATAGGAATCGAACGGGCCGAGCACTGCGCCGCCTGCGCGTTGAATGAACCGGATCCGGTCGGAGACTGCCCCCGACCTTGTGACGACCGCCCCGGCCACCACGTCGCTGTGTCCATTGAGATACTTGGACATCGAGTGGACCACGATGTCGGCACCGTGATCGAGAGGCTTCTGAAGCACTGGGGTCGAGAACGTCCCGTCGACGACGCTGATAGCACCGTGACTGCGCGCGAGTGCGGTCAGGGCGCGGATGTCGAACACCCGAAGGAGCGGGTTGGTCGGAGTCTCGATCCAGATCATGCGGGTGTTCGTCTCGAAGGCGCGTTCGACGTCCTCGAAGCGCCGCATGTCGACCCACGTCACCTCGACGCCGGTCGGCCGAACGAGTTCTTCCATGAGGCGGTAGGTGCCACCGTAGATGTCGCCACACGCAACCAGGTGGCCTCCAGGTTCGAGGAGTTGGAGCACAGCATGCATCGCTGCACACCCGGAAGAGAATGCCGCCGCCGCGTCCCCCCCTTCCAATGCCGCGAGAGTACGTTCGAGCGCATCGCGGCTCGGGTTGCCGATTCGACTGTACCCGTAGCCCTCATGCTCCCCGGGCTTGGCAAGGAAGTAGGTGGTGGACAGCGACACGGCGGGTGAGACCGGCGAGCCAGGGTCGGCGGCGGTCCGCCCTGCGTGGGCAGCGATGGTTTCCATTCGAGGGGACATGACTCCGTGAGGTACCCCGACGGGTCACCACTGCCAAGCCGTGTTTGCAGATCCCCCGCGAAGCACGCTAGAAACCGCGGACATGATCGAGCTTCTCAGTTCCCCGGACGCGTGGGCCGCACTGGTTACCCTCACGCTGCTCGAGATCGTGCTCGGCATCGACAACATCGTCTTCATCGCAATCCTCGCGGGTCGGTTGCCGCCCGAGAAGCAGTCGCTGGCGTACCGGCTTGGTCTGCTTGGAGCGATGGTCACGCGCATCGCGCTCCTTCTCACGATCAACTGGGTGATGGGGTTGACCGAACCGCTATTCGAGGTGGCGGACCAAACGTTCTCCGGACGAGACTTAATTCTCCTTGGGGGTGGCCTGTTCCTGATCGCGAAGAGCTCACAAGAGATCTACGAGAAGATCGAAGGCTACGACGAGGAGGCGGTGCAGGGGTGGTTCAGCAGTCTGCCCGGGATCATCGGGCAGATCATGATTCTGGACATCGTGTTCTCATTGGACTCGGTCATCACGGCGGTAGGCATGGCGAAGGATGTCGAGATCATGGTCGCCGCCATCATGATCGCGATCGCCGTGATGCTCCTCTTCGCGAAACAAATCGGTGACTTCGTGAACCGATATCCGTCGATGAAGATCCTCGCCCTCGCATTCCTGCTCCTGATTGGCGTTCTCCTCACGGCGGAAGGCTTCGGGCAGCACATCGCCAAGGGCTACGTCTACTTTGCGATGGCGTTCGCGCTGATGGTCGAGCTGCTCAATATCCGCGCCCGCGCGAAGCGGACGACCGAGTAGGCGAGAATTTTGCTGCGGCGACGCGAAGCATGCGCCAGAATCGGCCGCGATGCGCTTGGCAACCCTCATTGGTCCTGACCTTCAGGATGCGATCGCCAACGGGCCCGCTGCGGTTCGTGAGGCCGTCTCGGAGTTCCATCCCGAGGACATCGCCGAGCTTCTCGAGGATCTCTCGGCACGCGAGGCCGTCGTACTCGTGCGGGCGCTGCCAACCGAAGCCGCCGCCGACGTGGTCGAACGACTGAGCGCGAATCGCCAAGTGCTGGTGTTCAACGCGATCGATACCGCACGAGCCGTGGTCCTCCTGGGCGAGATGGACCCGGACGACCGTGTCGACCTGCTCCAGGAACTGGACGAAGAAGACGCCCAAGCGCTGCTGGCCGCGCTCGCGCGCAAGGAACCCGAAGCGGCGGAGGAAGTCCGAGAGCTCGATCGGTACGAGCCGGAGACGGCCGGCGGGATCATGACCAACGAGTTCATCTCGTTGCCGCCAGACACCAAGGTTTGGGAAGCGGTTGAGGCGGCGCGGCAGGTCGGCCGTCAGAACCAAGCAGAAATCCTCTACTACATCTATGTGTGCGGCCCGAGCGATCGGCTGCTCGGGGTCGTCTCCTTGCGCGATCTGATTCTGAGCGAGCCCGGTGAGGCGCTCTCCGAGATCATGACCGAGAACGTTCGCTACGTATCGCCCGACGACGACCAGGAGAAAGTGGCAGACGAGATCGCCCGTTACGACCTGGCCGCACTTCCGGTCGTCGACTCGACCGCTCAGCTGATCGGGGTGGTCACCGTCGACGACGTCGTGGATGTCGTGATCGAGGAGGCCACGGAAGACGCGCAGAAGATGGGCGGTGTCGTTCCGCTCGAGGATTCGTATTTTCAGACCGGCTGGATCGAGCTCGTGTGGAAACGCGGGGCATGGCTCGTGTTGTTGTTTCTCGCACAGCTACTGACCGCGACCGTCATTCGCGAGAACGAAGGCTTCCTGCAGGCGACACTCGAACTCGTGCTGTTCATCCCGCTGATCATCTCGTCAGGCGGGAACGCCGGCTCGCAGTCTTCGACGTTGATCATTCGGGCGATGGCGGTGGGCGAACTCGCTCCAAAGGACTGGGCGCGCGTACTCACACGCGAAATATTGATCGGGCTTACACTCGGGATCACGCTCGGGCTGATGGGCTTCGCTCGCGGCTGGCTCGCCGGAGAGACCGTCCCCCCGCTCAGCATCGCCACGGCTGTCGGCCTGAGCATCCTTGCGATCGTCACGATGAGCACGACGATCGGCTCCTTGCTGCCCCTCCTGATCAAGCGTGTCGGTCTGGACCCGGCGGTGTCGTCGACACCTTTCATCGCGTCCGTGGTCGATGTGCTCGGCTTGATCGTGTACTTCGCAGTGGCGCACCTGATTCTCAACACCGTATTCGGTCTCTAGCAGTCGATCGCCGTCTGGTATCCGTGCTAGGCTGCCCGCCTCGCACTGGGAGAGCCGTACATGCCGAAATTCTCGATCGACTACACGCAGGACATCGAAACCGTCTACAAGTTCCTCACTGATTCTGACGCCATTCAGAAGCGAAGCGAGGCGCTCGGGGAGTCCAACATTCGCATTCAAGTCGACGAGGCGGGTGGAACGAAGACGATCACCGTCACGCGCGATGTAGAAAGCGACCTGCCCGGCTTCGCCAAGAAGCTGTTCAACTCGACCAACACGATCGTCGAGCGGCAGGAATGGCGCGACGCGGGCGACACAAAGACCTGCAAGACCCACATCGACGTCCAAGGCACGCCAGGCAAGATCGACTCGAACGTCACGCTCTCGCCCAAGGGAACCGGCTGCACGTATGACATCGAGTTTGAAGTGAGTGCCAAGGTTCCTCTCATTCGAAAGAAACTGGAAGAGTTCGTCGCAAAGACGACCCTCGACGGCATTCGCGACCAACACGTCTACAACCAGCGCACGCTCAACGCGGGCTAGACCGATTTCACCCTGATCTGATCCGCCCTCGCAGCCTCAGGACGCCGATCCGGCCGCCGCTCATCCTCGAATGTACGCTGCACGTCCTGCGTCTTCCCGGCAGCCGCCTCAACGCCCTGAGACTACGATCATCGAATCATTTCAGGATGAACTCGGCCTAGAGCGTCTTTAGACGCCTGACGCTAGTCGTTCTCCGCGAGGAGCGGGCTTGCGAGGTAGTCGGTGTCTTCCCAGAAGGAACGGCACCTTGGTGCGGCATTGGTTCCAGCCGCAATCGGCGCATCGAGAATCAGGTACTCGTCGGTGTCCGGGTCGTACGGAAGCCATTCGACTGCCCCACTTCCATTGGGATCGCCGGTGGCGGCAAAGCGCGTGAAGTAGCCGATCGTATCGAGCCACAGACGCTCGTCGATGCTGCCCGGCGACCAGGTCCGCAACGTGGCTTCGAACGTCATCAAGTCGACCTCGAGAAGCGGGTCGTATCCAAACACGTAGCTGATATCGGCGCCATGAAACGCATCGAGGCCGTATGCGGGTAGCTCCGCTTCGAGGAGAAAGAGGAACGGTTCGAGCTGGAAACGTGCGTTCGGATACTCGAACTGAAACAGATACGTATCAGGGACGAACGCGGAGATGTTTGTCGCTTCCTGTTTCGCCGGGCACCGGAAGATCGTGTCCGTGGCGACCGCTGCCAAGGCTTCCGCGGGCTCTGAGAAGTCGTCCAGCGGGTACTCGGCGACGGCTTGCGCGGCGAGCGTGGCGTTGCCGCCGATGAGGAAAGCGATGAGCGCTTCGTAGTTTTCCTCGGTCACCGCCAGGGGATCGTCGGCAATCTCTGCGAGCCACACGAAGAGCCGTGCCTCCCCGCGGGTAAACCCGATGAGAGTGGGCACTTGGGTGAAGTTCCCCGATTCGAACGAGGTGGCGGGCTGCTCGGTCATGAAGAGGCCATCGATGACCGGCCCCCAGTTCGTGGTACCGTCGGTCGTCGTCGTGAATCCGAAATTGGGCGTGGGCGGCAGCGCGGCGAGCACCGCGTCGGCATCGGCAGCCCGCATGCAATCGAGTACCCCGTCGGCGTCTGTCTCGCCCCCACAGCCAAGCGCGTCTGCGAACGCGTCACCTTGGGCTTCCGCTGCTTCGGCGCCGGGGAAGGGTCGCTCACATGAGCCGCTTTGCAGGATGGCTTTGTCGAAAAGCCCCGCGCTTCGCGGCGACACCAAGTGGCTGCACACGCTGAACGCGCCGGCAGACTCGCCGAAGATCGTGACGTTGTCGGGATCGCCACCGAACTCCGCAATGTTCTGTTGAACCCACTCGAGGGCTGCGGTTTGGTCCAATAGGCCGTAGTTGCCGGAAGCATTCGTTGGGCTTTCGCCAGAGAGTGCCGAGTGCGCCAGAAACCCGAACTGACCAAGACGGTAGTTCATGCTCACCACGACGGTCCCGGTCTCTCGCGCGATTCGATCGCCCGCTGTGCCGCCGTCAGCCTGGAGTCCCTCGCCCAGGGTAAATGCACCTCCGTGGATCCACACCATGACCGGAAGGCCACTTCCCTCCGCCGGCGTGTCCACGTTCAGGAACAAGCAGTCTTCGCTCGGTGAGAACCCGGGAATCGGAAGCCCCCCAAACGCCGCTTGAACGCAGACGTTCCCCTGGACCGTCGCATCGACCGTGTCGGTCCATGGAGTTGGTGTGGAAGGTGGAGCCCAACGCAGCGCACCAATGGGCGGCGCTGCATAGGGAATCCCGCGATACGAATGTACCGACTGGTTG
>JBATTM010000316.1:0-11106 GCA_049670545.1 Polyangiales bacterium | reverse complement strand
GTTCGTGACCGGTTTTTGTTGCTCGGGTTTGGGTGGGGAGCGGGAACCCGGTGGGGAGTTAGCGGGAGGCTTTTTCTTCGTGGCCGGAGCGGGTGAAGCGTTTGCTGAGGACTTGGAGGAGGTCGCGGAGGGTGACGTCGCGAGAGACGAGGCCGACCATCAGGTGATAGAGGACGTCACCTGCCTCGGAAGCGACACGGTCGTCGGACTCCCCGATCAGCGCTTCGCCGAGTTCTTGGGCTTCTTCTCGGAGCTTGCGATCGATCTTCGGAGGGCCTGCTTCGAGAAGCGATTTCGTGTAGCTCTTGTCGGCGGTCGAGGTGCGCCGGTCGTGCAGGGTGCGCTCGAGTCGCAGGAGTGTGGGTGCTGCGCCCTCGGATACACCCTCGATCGCCTCGCCATCCTTTGAGAGTCTTCGGAAGAAGCAGGTGTCGGCGCCGGTGTGGCAGGACGGCCCCGCGGGGTCGACGAGGTAGAGCAGGGTGTCTCCGTCGCAATCGATCCATACCTCGCGGACCCGCAAGGTATTGCCGCTGCTTTCGCCCTTCTTCCAAAGAGTCTGTCGCGAGCGGCTGTAGAAATGTGCCTCATGCGTTTCGAGGGTGCGCGACACCGCTTCTCGATTCGCGTAGGCGACCATTCGGATCTCTCCGGTCTCGGCGTCCTGCGCGACGACCGCGACGAGACCTTTCGCATCAAACTCGAGTGCGCCCAAGTCCATAGGACGAGGGTTACCCGAGCCCGGTAGCAGGGTAAAGGCGACGCCGACTAGGCGTCGGCCAGGAGCACGTCCGCGTAGACGAACCCGCTTCGTTCCACCACCTCGCCCACGCGAGTCGCGATCGGCCGAGCGAAGGCTGGGCCGGCGGTGACGACGGTGTGGAACTCGCCGTTCTCGCCACAGGGGTCGACGTTGTCGGGCAGGTCGGTGAGCAGAGAATCGTCGTACGCACGCCCCGCAAACGACCGGTCCAGGACCTTCGGATCCACGCACGCCAGCGTCGCCCGCAACCCCTTGGCGATCATCTCGCGGGCAAGTGGCGGGGTACTTTGTTTCCACAACGGAAACACCGCGTGCATTCCGACCCGTGCCAAGTTCGCCTCCCGATACGCGCGGAGGTCCTCGAGAAACAGATCTCCGAAGATGACGTGGGTCACGCCGCTATCCTGCAGCTCCGAGATCGCAGCCCCCATCCGCTGCTCGTAGATCTCGTTTGTGCACGGCCATGGCAGGGACACTCTCCGGCACGTGAGGCCGATCTCGATCATCTGCCGATCAAGAATCTCCTCGCGCACCCCATGCATCGACACCCGACCGAACGCTTCGGTCACAGTCGTCAACGCACCCACGACATCGAGCTCCCCCGCTTGCCTCGCCACGTGCAGCGCATAGGCACTGTCCTTCCCACTGCTCCACGACACAACGGCTTTGGGCTTGGGCGCGTCCCCCATGAGGCCCCCATGACCTGGAAACAGCCTCAGAGCCAGCACGCGCGGCCAACCGGGAGACGGGGGGCGAACGCAGGCGACGGGCGTGCTCGCGCTGGGGCCCCGTCGCGACTCGCTCTGCTCATGGCCACGTACGCTCGCTCCACCCCACCGCTGTGCTGCCCATCCCCTGCGCCCGCCCCACGTCTCCCTACGCGCGAACCAAGAAAAGGGGACAGTCCCCTTTTGCGACGGGTTAATTTTGGTGACGCCTCTTCCCGAAAAAGGGGACAGTCCCCCGTGTCACGACGCGCGTTGCACAGCGCCATTCGACGCGCCGTATGTCTCACGGTAGTGGGTTCGATAGGGGCGGGTTCGATGCGGTCATGGGGCGGCATGGCGAGTGCCAACCCGTCAGCGAGCAACCACTTCGGGTTGGTCGCGAGCTATGAGGCGAGGCTTGCGTGGGCCAACGCTGCAAGTGCACCCGCCCACCCATGCAAGCCGAGCCGTCCGCCACGTGATTGCATCGAACCCGTCCCGATTGCCCCAGTTGATCCGGTCCCGAGGCTTGCGATGGCAGACGCCTCAAGTGCACCGGCCAACCTATGCAAGCCGAGCCGTCCGCCACATGATTACGTCGAGCCCGTTTCGATCGCCCCAGTGGATCCGGTGCTAGTATCCATCCCATGCGCTACCTCCACACGATGGTTCGTGTTCGCGATCTCGAGGCTTCGCTCGATTTCTACTGCAACAAGCTCGGGTTGGTCGAGCACCGCCGCCGCGACAGCGAGAGGGGCCGTTTCACACTCGTCTTCTTGGTCGCGCCGGAGAATGCGGATCGAGCCGAGGCCGAGGCCGCTCCATTGTTGGAACTCACCTACAACTGGGACCCGGAGGAATACACCGGCGGCCGCAATTTCGGACACCTCGCCTTCGAGACCGACGACATCTACGCCACCTGCGCGCGGCTCATGGACGCCGGCGTTACGATCAACCGTCCTCCACGCGATGGCCACATGGCCTTCATCCGCTCCCCCGATCAAATCTCGATTGAGCTCCTCCAGAAGGGCGCGGCCCTCGACCCCCAGGAACCCTGGGCGTCGATGGAAAACACGGGGTCCTGGTAGCGCCTAGTTGAACGCCTCGAAGAGGCCCGCGGCGCCCATGCCGCCGCCGATACACATCGTCACGATCGCGCGCTTCCCGCCGCGCCGCTTGAGTTCGTTCAGCGCCGTGGCCGTCAGCTTGGCGCCCGTGCAACCGAGTGGGTGGCCGAGGGCGATCGCGCCGCCGTTGACATTGAGCTTGTCGTCGGTGAGACCGAGCTGCTCTTTGACGTACACAGCCTGGCTGCCGAACGCCTCGTTGAGCTCGACGAGGTCGATGTCCTCGATCGTCAGATTGTTCTTCTTGAGAAGCTTCTGCACGGCCGGGATCGGGCCAATCCCCATAATCGACGGATCGACGCCCGCAGTCGCAAAGGAGCGGAAATAGGCGAGGGGGGTGACGCCCAGCTCTTTCGCCTTCTCGGCGCTCATGACGATCGCCGCCGCGGCTCCGTCTGATAGCGGCGAGGAGTTCCCGGCTGTGACGCTGCCTTTGACCGCAAACACCGGTCGTAGCTTCGACAGTCCTTCGACACTCGTGCCCGGGCGCGGCAACTCATCGACCTTGAACTCGAAGAGCTGACGCTCCCCTTTCTCGTCGAATCGCACCCCGTGCACCGGCACGATTTCGTTCTCGAACGCCCCATTGCTGATCGCCGCCATCGCGCGCTCGTGGCTCTGCGCCGCGAACTCATCCTGCTGGGTCCGACTGATGTTGAACTTGTGGGCCACGTTCTCGGCGGTGATGCCCATCGGTGTGTACGTCTCAGGATACTGCGCCATGACCTCCGGCGACGCGCTCGGCTTGTTCCCCGTCATCGGGACCATCGTCATCGACTCGACCCCTCCGGCAATCACCGCGTCGTTGTAGCCTGCTGCGATCGAGCCCGCGCCGAGCGCGATGGCCTGAAGGCCGCTCGAGCAGAAGCGGTTGATCGTCATGGCGGAGGTTTCCTCAGGCAGGCCGCCGAGCATGCCCACCATACGGGCCACGTTCATCCCCTGCTCTCCCTCCGGAAACGCGCATCCGAGGACGAGATCTTCGATCATCTCCGGCTTCACTTCAGGGTTTCGGGCAAGCAGATTGCGAATCACTTCTCCGGCGAGCTCGTCCGGGCGACGGTTGGCCAGCGAACCCTTCTTCGCGCGCCCCACGGCGCTTCGGACGGCATCTACGATCACGATATCGGTCATGTTCTCTTCTCCTGGGTCTCGACTCGGTTCCGGAGGGTTCGGTTAGTTCCTGAGGGGCTTGTTGGTGGTCAACATGTGTTGCATGCGCTCTTGGCTCTTCGGCTCGCCGCAGAGGCTGATGAACGCTTCGCGCTCGAGGTCGAGCATCTGTTGCTCGGTGACTTCGTGGGCGTGGCCCGAAGGCCCGCCGCACAACACGGTTGCCACCTTGCGTGCGATGAGCGCGTCGTGCTCGCTTGCGTAGCCGCCGGCCTGAAGGGTGTCGATCATCATGTCGAGCGTCGCGATACCGCTTTCGCCCGGCAGCCGGTACGCGCGCCGTGCGGGTGGGTGGTATCCCGACTCCGCCATGCCGATCACCTGTCCCTTGGCCTCGGTCAGAAGCCGGGCTTTGTCGAACGAAATCGGATCGTGCTTGCGGAAATAGCCGAACTCCCGTGCCTCGGCGCCGCTGGTCGCGACCCGAGCCATGGCGATGTTCTGGAACGTCCGCGACACGAACGGCAGATAGTCGACGTCCGTGCCGTCCGGGACCCCTTCGAGCGCTCGCCAAAGCATGTTCATGTTGCCGGCGCCCCCTGGGAGAAGCCCGACGCCCACCTCGACGAGGCCCGCGTACGTCTCTGCGTAGGTCTGCACCGCGTCCGCGCCCATGCACACTTCGAGCCCGCCGCCGACGGTCATGCCAAACGGGGCCGCCACCACCGGGATGGTCGAGTACTTCATGCGCTGCACACCGCTTTGAAGCTTGCTGATCATCTCACCGATCTGGTCCCAGGCCTTCTGTTGGGCGGCCATGACGACGGTGAACAGGTTGGCTCCCACACAGAAATGCTCGCCCTGGTTGTAGACGAGAAGCCCGCGAAAATCGCGCTCTGCCAAGCTGACCGCCTCGCCGATGGCGGCGATGACCTGATCGTCGATGCTGTTTGCTTTGGTCGTGAACGTGAGGCCGAGGACGCCGTCTCCGAGGTCCCAGGCCTCGGCGCCGCGATTCTCGAAGACCGCCGACTCGCCGCGCCGGAGCACCGTGAGGGTGGCGTTGCGGGGGTCGACGTCTCTGGTTTCGTAGTCGCCTGTGACGAGATTGAACACCCGCCCGTCGTCTGTGTAGAAGCTCTCTGCACCCGAGGATGCCATCTTGTCGATCGATGCGGGCACGGAGATCCCGTCGGCCTTCATGCGATCGTAGCCTGCCTTGAAGCCGATCGCGTCCCAGGTCTCGAACGGCCCGAGGTCCCAGTTGTAGCCCCACTTCATGGCGTTATCGATCGCCTCGACACTGTCGGTGATCTCCGGGACCTTTGCGGCGGAGTAGGCGAGGGTCTTCGAGAGCACCTTCCAGGCAAACTGCCCTGCGGCCCCGTCGTCCTCGACCAGCGCCTTCACGCGGCGCGCGGAAGATCCTTTGAGCCCCTTGCAGAACTTCTTGATCTCCGCGTCGCCCCCTTTGGGTCGGTACTCCATGGTGTATGGGTCGAAGGTCTGGATCCCTTCTTTGGTCTTCTTGTAGAAGCCACCCTTGGTCTTGTTCCCAAGAAGCTTGTTCTCCACCATCTTGTTGACGAACTCGGGAAGACGAAACACGTCTCGCTCCGGGTCGTCGGGGAGCGCTTCGTAGCAGTTGTCACCCACGTGCTTGGCCGTATCGAGCCCCACGATGTCCGCCGTGCGGAAACTGGCGCTTTTCGGATGACCCATCGGGGTTCCGGTGATCGCGTCGACGTCTTCAGGGGTGAGCTTGTCTTCGAGCATCTGGTTCATCGTGAGCGACATCGAATAGGTTCCGATGCGGTTGCCGATGAAGTTTGGCGTGTCGTTGCCGATGACGATGCCTTTGCCGAGCTGGTTTTCTCCAAAGACCTTCATGCGCTGCATGATCGCCGCGTCGGTCTCGTCGCCGGCCACGAGCTCGAGTAGCTTCATGTAGCGAACCGGGTTGAAGAAATGCATGACCAGGAAGTTCTTCTTGAACCAATCCGCGCGGCCCTCGAGCATGTCTTGGATGCGGAGGCCGGAGGTGTTCGAGGCGATGACCGTATCTTCGTCGAGGGTCTTTTCCAGCTTGTCGAAGAGGCTTCGCTTGATGTCGAGATTCTCGACAATCGCCTCGATGACCAAATCGCACCCCTTCAGCAGGTCGATGTTGTCTTCGAGGTTTCCGATCGTCACCCGCGATGCATACTTTCGATAGAAGAACGCCGCGGGCCTCGCCTTGAGGGCGCCCTGAAGCCCACCGGCAGAGAATCCATTGCGCTTGGCCGGGTCTTTCTTCTCGGCGTCGCTCAGCCCGGGGGGGACGATGTCGAGCATCACCACGTCGATGCCGGCGTTGGCAAAGTGAGCCATGATGCCACTGCCCATGACGCCGGCTCCGATTACGCCTGCGCGGCGGACTGGTTTGGTCATACTTCTCTCCTGTAAGGGGGGCCGGCAACCTCCCGCAAGACGGCTCGAAAGGCAAGCCGTTACGTTCGCCGGCGGCTAATCCGTGGACGTTTCGGCGAGTGCAGCGACCAGTTGGTCGTGGATGGCCCCATTGCTCGCGACCGCGCTCCCCCCGTAAATGCTTTCCTCTCCGGTCATCGAGGAGAAGCGTCCCCCTGCTTCCTCGACCAGGACTGCAGCGGCGCAGACGTCGTAAGGCTTGACGCCGGGGTCGACCATCGCGTCGGCCCGGCCGAGCAAGACCTGCCGATATCCGTCGAAGTCGGGGTAGCCGCGCGCTGAGTCTGTGGCGTCGGCGAGGCGCACCAGGGCTCCCGCGAACCCGGACTCGGTGAATTGCTGGAGGCTGCCGAGCATCACGGTCGCGTCAGCGAGGACGCCGACCTTCGAGACATGGACAGGCCTGTCGTTGTGGGTGGCGCCCGCGCCACGGACGCCGACGAACAGATCCCCCGCAGCGGGCATGTAGGCGATGCCAATGACCGGCTGGCCGTGCGCTTCGACTCCCAACAACACCGACCAGGTCGGCAGCCCTCGGACGAACGCACGCGTCCCATCGATCGGATCCACGATGAACCGGAGCGCTGCATTGTCGCCGTGGCGCCCGGTCTCCTCGCCGAAAAACTCCGCGTCTGGATGTCTTTGGAGCACTGCGTCACGAATCAGTTCCTCGGCTTCGCGATCTGCGCGGGTCACCGGGCTGCGATCGGGTTTCGTTTCGACACGAACCCCATTGGCGAAATGTTTCCGTGCCATGTCGCCTGCCTGTACGACGATATCGCGCAGTGCTTGCAACGCTTGCGGGCCACCAAGGCGATCGAGATCAAACCCATCACTCATGGACGGAGCATGACCTGCGGACGCGCGTCCGTGAAGAGACGTTTCGTCGCGCCGATGTTGCGCCGTTTCTCATTGACGCGTCCCCCCTTCTTCTCCACGATGGCCACATGTCTACAAGGGGGTCAATCGTGCCGTTCGCGGGGTGGCGACGGACACGATTGCTTACCGAATCGCCTTGGCGTGCGGCCATTCGATCGGTTGGCGACAGGGTCGTGCGCCTCGCAGAGGAAGTCGTCGGCCAGGACATCGACGCGCGAATCGCGAGCATCAAGACTCACCCGAACGAAGTCGGCCACGATCCGTTCGGATTCGATCCTGAAACCAGTCGCTATGCGCTTGCGCTGGCGGGGCTCTTTCATCGTCGCTACTTCCGAACCCAAGTGTTCGGGATCGACCGAATTCCAGCGGGGCGCGTGCTGATCGTGGCCAACCATTCGGGGCAGTTGCCCGTCGACGGCGTGCTCATCGCCAGCGCGCTGATGCTCGACGCCAATCCCCCACGCTTTCCGAGGAGCATGGTCGAGACGTGGACCGCGGAGCTGCCCTTCATCTCGACGCTGTATCCGAGGCTCGGTCAAGTGGTCGGCTCGCCCGAGAACGCTCGAAGGCTCCTCCAGCAGGAGGAGTCGCTCATCGTGTTTCCGGAGGGCGCCAAAGGGATCAGTAAGACCTTCGACCAGCGGTATCAGCTCACCGATTTCGGTCTCGGATTCGTCCGACTCGCGATCGAGACGAATACGCCGATCGTTCCAGTCGCGGTCATCGGAGGCGAGGAGCAGTATCCTTCGATCGCGGATTTCAAGCCGCTCGCGAGGCTCCTTCGCATGCCCTCGTTTCCCGTGATGCCGCAGCTGCTGGTGGGCATGGTGGCGCCGCTTCCCACCAAGTACCGCCTCTACTTTGGCGAGCCGTTCCGCTTCGACGGCGACCCTGACGACGACGACGGGGCGGTCGAAGAGAAGGTATGGCTCGTAAAGAGCACGATTCAGAGCATGGTGAATCGTGGCTTGCGCGAGCGAAAAGGTGTGTTCATTTGAGTGAGGAGCCGATCGTTCCCATGCCTGGACCCCAACCACGAACCCGAAACAAGCCGAGCGCGCGTCGCCGCCTCGAACCGATGGAGGCAAGGCCCTCGGCAAGGGCGCCTGTGGCGCGCGGGGTCTTTGGGGATTCGCAGTCAAGCAAGGGTTCCGCGTTCCCGCCGGCGCCACACACGCTTGCCCCGAAGCACGCGTCCGGCGTGGTGCCGCGGCCCACAGCAGAAGCAGAAGCAGATGGCGCCGTTCTGGTGACCGGTATTTGCGGGCGCCTTGGCAAGCTCTTGGCGCGCGAACTCCACCGTTCCGAGCCCGTGGTGGGGGTCGACCGCCGTCCTTTCGAAGGGCGGCCCAAGGATATCGTCCATCATCAAGTCGACATGCGGCGGAAGAAGATGAAGGACATCTTCCGGGGTCGCGGCATTCGTGCAGTCATCCACCTTGGTGCGCTGCACGATCCGCGCCGAAGCGCACGTGAGCGCCACTCGTGGAACATCGTCGCGTTTCAGAAGCTCCTCGAATACATGGAGCAGTATGAGGTGCCGAAGCTGGTCGTGCTCTCTGGGGCGAACGTCTACGGTCCGCAGCCCAACAACCCGCAGTTCATGACGGAAGACGCGCCGCTGCTAGGCGCACAGCACTTCGGCGGCATGCGAGACTTGGTGGAGCTCGACATGCTCGCGCAGAGCTTCTTCTGGAAGCACGCGACGACTGAGACCGTGGTGCTGCGCCCGTGTCACATCGTCGGACGTGTGCACAACGCAGCCAGCAACTACCTTCGCCTCGAGCGCCCCGTGATGATCATGGGCTTCGACCCGATGATGCAGCTGGTTCACGAGAAAGACGTCGTGCGGGCGATCCAACTTGCGCTACGTCCCGGCGTCCGGGGGATCTTCAACCTTCGCGGCCCAGGAGAGATGCCATTGTCGCACTACGTCCGGCAGGCTGGCGGGCGACCTAGGGTGCTGCCATCGCCGCTCGCCCGTGTGGCGCTCGACCAGTTGTGGCGGTTGCGGCTCAGCAGCTTCCCCTCTCAAGAGCTCGACCACTTGCGATACGTGTGCATGGTCGACGACTCGCGTGCGCGCGAAGAGCTTGGGTATGTGCCCGTCTTTTCCATCGAGCGAGCCCTTCGCGATCTGGGTCGGGTCCGCTACCTGGTCTAGCCGCGGTGGGCGACGCTCAGCGGCATTGTCCATCGATGCAGCGCTGCCCTTCGATGCAGTCGCTTTCGATGCGGCAGTCGCTGTCGACCTCACTCGGGGCGTAGCAGAGGTTGTCGGGACCGCAGAGCGGGACCTGGCCGTCGTACGATTCGCAGAGAGCATCGGGTTCTGGGGCGGTTGCATCGCACTCGGTGCGGCACACGCCTTCAATACACAGGGTGCCGTCGCAGTCGAGGTCCGAGCGGCAGAACGGATTGGGTGCGTTCGGGTCGGGCGCCGTTCGGGGTCGGCAGAAGCCGTTCGGGTCGCAGAGTTCGATCGAGTCGTCGCAGCCGATCTCGCACCGGCGTAGGCAGAGCCCCTCGACGCAGTTGGTGTCGAGGTCGGGGCAATCGCTGCTGTCGATGCACTGGTTGGTCGACGGCAGGCACAGGCTCTCCTGGCAGGTGGTCCCGCTTGGGCAGCGTGTGGCGCTCCCGCACAGGAGCCGGCACCGACTGTTGGCGCATGTGAATCCGGATGCGCACTGAAAATCGAACTGGCAGGTCTCCTCGAGCGGTAGGCACACGTTCTCGACACAGAGGTCGCCACCCTGGCAGTCGGCGTCTACCAGGCAGGCGCCGAGCTCTTCCGGGCGACAGCTGTTGCGGAAGTCACACTCGAATCCGAAGCTGCAATCACCGTCTTGGTCGCATTCCGAAAGGTTGGGGATCAAGCAAGTGCCGTCCGGCACGTCACAGTAGCTGCCAACCGGGCAGTCCCCATTGGTGAGACAGATCCCGAAATCGATGGCCACACACTGGTTTACGGCCGGATCACAGACCGAGTCGAGGGGGCAATCGTTGTCGTCGAAACAAGAAACCGGAATCTCCCGTTCCACCGGTCCGTGTCCATACACCGGACATCCCACCAGCAGCGTCGCGAACGAAATCCCAACCAACAAGCGTGCATGAGCCATACCCAATCCGACGCCACGCCCCCCACCGTATTCATCCATCCCACGCAAAAGGGGACAGTCCCCTTTTTTGAAGGGGTTAACCCCTCGTAAAAGGGGACTGTCCCCTTTATCGGTTAGGCGAGGAAGGTGGGGGTGAGGGATTGGGTTTGGCGGAGGGCTTCGTAGAGGACGATGCTGACGGCGTTGCTGAGGTTGAGGCTTCGGACTTGGCCGAGGGTTGGGATCGCCCAGACATCGGGCCGGTCTTGAAGGAGGGTGTCGGGGAGGCCGGTGGACTCGCGCCCGAAGACGAGGGAGTCCCCAGGCGCGAACTCCGCGTCGAGATAGGAACGCGAAGCCTTGGCAGAAAAGAAGTGAATTCGAGGGGATGAGGCTGATTCCTCGAACGTTGCGAATGAATCGTGGCGGTGGATATCGACGAGATGCCAGTAGTCGACTCCCGCCCGGCGCACCGCATGGTCATCGATCGAGAAGCCGAGCGGACCCACGAGGTGCAGCGGGGAGCCTGTCGCTCCACACGTTCTCGCCACTGCGCCGGTGTTTGGCGGAATCTCAGGTTCGACCAGGACGACCCGAAACGGCGTCGCCAGCGGAGCTGCACGGAGCTTGGGCCCTTGGGGCATGACGGTTCTTACGATAGAGCGTAGGCACGTGGCAAAGCGGACTTGGTTCTGGGTGGTACTCGTCGGGGTAGCGGCGGTCGCGGCATGGGTCGGTGAGAACCGAACGCCGCCGCCGGGTGTCCTTGCGACGTGGTCGAACGTAGTGGCGGTCGCCCCGGCCCCGCGCGGGCTGTCGTGGGCTGCGCTGGCGGAGGTGCCCTCGGTCCGAGACGCGTTGCAGGGAACAGACCCAGAAGCTCTCCGCGACGCGATGGACGCTGCGGGCGTGCGCGCCTTGTGGGTGGGGACGTCGCCCGACGCGGC
>JBATTM010000315.1:0-7793 GCA_049670545.1 Polyangiales bacterium | reverse complement strand
GCATGCCCACCCATCGGGCGAGGCCTCGATACGCCTCGACGCGACGGGCAGAGCTGCCCGGACGCTGTGCGTGGTCGCGAGCCACCTCGAACACCTCGAGATAGCGCTGGATGCAGGCGTCCGGGTCCGAGCGGCGCTTCGCGTTCTCGATCGCGCGGGTGGCCATGTGGGCTCGGAGCGGGCGCTTCGCGAGGAGCAGGTCGATGTGGGCCGCGAACCTCGCGTTGGCTTCCGGGCTCGTGGGATCGACGAGAAAGCCATCATCCCCGTCGGTCACCTGACCCGCAACGCCCATGCCGTCGTTCATGGCGACGACGGGAAGCCCGCACCAAAGCGCTTCGCTGATCACCTGTCCGTAGGTCTCGGAAAGTGAGGCGTAGACGAACAAGTCGGCGTGCCGATACCAGGCCGGCATTTGCGCCAGGCCCTGCTCCCCGACGAAGAACACCCGGTCGGGCACGCCGAGCTCTTCCGCCAGCGCCTGCAGCGGTGCGTGTTCCGGTCCGTCCCCCACCAACGTGAGCGTGGCATCGCTCCGGGCGGTCTTGACGTGATGCCCGAAGATTCGAATCAACCGATCCACTTCCTTTTCGCGTGCGTGCCGGCACACAGCCACGAGTCGGCCGCCGGGCGTCGCGCCCTGAGGAAACGGATCCGCATGTCCGGCCTCGTCGAAGATTCGACGCTCAATCGCGCGCGGAATCACGTGGATGGGGACTTCGACACCGCGGTCCTCCCAGTACTTCTTGAGACCGGGACTCAAACACACCAATCCGTCTCCGAGGTTGTAGGCATCGGCGGTGTTGTCTTCCACCCATGGAATCACACGCTCCTCGAACAGCTTGTTGACGCCGGAAACCTGATGAAGCGCATCGGGCAGAATCACGTTGTACACACTTGGCATGTGCAGTGTATTGACCGACACGAGCGGGACCCCGTGGCGCTGCCGAAGATACCCCCCTGCATAGAGCAAGCCGCTTGGACTTTGCGCGAGCAGCATGTCGAAGCGCGCATCGCGCAGCACCTCGAGCGACGCCCGTGTGGGCATCGCCAGGTAACACCCAGGATGATTGCGGAGCGGAATGCTCGGGAGGGTGATGTGCTGGGGAGGCAGCTCGCTCGGAGAGGCATCCGGATCCTCGGGGCCTACGACGGTGACTTGATGGCCACGCGCAGACATCTCGCGGTACAGAAACTGTGACGCATACGACGAACCGTTTGCGTACGGGATGCGGACGTAGTCGTTCAGGATCGCTAGCTTGTGCAGCCAGTTTCGCTCATGCGCGTACATCGCTGCCCTCCTTGATTATCGGTAGACCGACCGTCAACTGTGAGCGGGATTCACACCTGTGAGAAAAACAGCGCTCGGCAGACACGCTCCCAATGGGGAGTTCATACCCACAAAGCTCTGTTTTCCAAGGCAATTTTGACGATCTTTTCATGTGGTGTGTCCCGTGTTTCGAGGTACGTAGAGTCAGCGATGCGAAATTCAGGCCAACTCCCCGGAAAGTCGTGAAGCGGTCCCTCGCGGTCCTGATCGCGGCGGCCAGCCTGACCACCTTCAGCGCGTGGGGGGCCAGACGGCTCTCGCTCGACACGAGTGTCGAAGCACTGCTCCCGGCGAATTCGGTGTCCGTGCAGTCGATCGAAGCCGCGCGACGCGAGCTTGCGATCGACGAGCCGCTCACCATCTTGGTGGCCTCGGACGATCGCGCGCGCAACGAGGCCCTGGTCGGCACGATCGCGGGGGAGCTCCGATCGTGGCCGGAGACCGAGTGGGTGATGACCGGGTACGGACTCGACGGGTTCACACAGCGCGCGCTCTACTACGTCGACCGAGACACCCTTGAGGAGTGGAGTGAGCTGGCGGAAGAGTCCCTCGACTGGGAGGCGTGCAAGGCGTCACCGCTATGCGTGACCATCGCTGACCCGCCCGAATTGCCGGACGACGAGGACGTTCGCAGCGCAGTCGACGCCTCCGATGCGGGCGCGATCCTTCGTGCACTGGTCGGCCGGTCGACGCGCGAACCCACGGAAGACGCAAGCGGCTCCCAAGATGCACTCTGCAACGATGACGGAACCGTCTGCGGCGTGCAGGCTCTTCTGAGGGGCAACGTGGGTAACCTCGCCTTCGCGTCGAGGATCAAGAATCGCGCGGAAGCGTTCATCGAACCCCTCGAACGTGGCTTGCCCGAAGGCACGAAGATTCGCGTCATCGGGCGCTATCGCGTAGCCCCCGTCGAACACGGCATCATCGTCGAGGACCTCCGTCTCGTCTCGATCCTTGCGGCCCTCGGGTCGCTGATCATGGTGCTCGTGTTCTTTCGAGACGTGCGTGCGCTCGTGCAACTCGCCGTCCCCATGCTGTCCGGGCTGACGGTCGCGGTCGGGGTCGTGGCGTGGGTGGATCCGCAACTCAATATCATCAGCGCCGCCGCCCTCGCGATTCTCGCCGGCATGGCGATTGACTTCGGCATTCATCTCTTGATGCACTACCAGTCGGCGCGCGCCGAGGGTCTCGCGCCTCAGTCCGCCGCACGGGCGAGCGTCCAGGAGCTTTGGGTCTCGCTTCTCGTCGCGGGCGTCACGACGGCCTGTGGCTTTGGTGCGCTCGCGATGACCGATTTTCGAGGCTTCTCGCAAATGGGCTGGATGGCCTCGCTCGGCATCCTCGTGACGCTCCTCTGGACGCTCGCGATCTTCCCCGCGGTCGTCTACTTCGTTCCCGGCGCCGCCTCGCCACGGCGCATGCGGTCGACGACGCCAAAAGCCCACAAGGGGATTGCGATCGGCGGACTGGTCCTTGGCGCGCTGGCCCTCCCCCTCGCCGCAAACCTCGATTTCGAGCGCAACCTCGCGGAGCTTCAACCGCAGCTCGTGAAGCACGGCATCGACGCGGACGTGATGCGCGCGCGCAACCATACGCAGGCGCTGTTTCTTGGCGCATCGCCGGACGCAGTGGAGCGCGCACTGCAAGGCAACGCCATGAGGGAAGAGGGGCGCGCGATCATGGGTGTCGACCCGGTCGTCGTTTCGTCACAGGCCATCCTCCCCGCCGACGCCTACGAGAAGACAAAGATCCTCGATTCGATTCGCGCCACACTCGACCGCGCACGAGACAAAGCGACCGAACGAGAGGATCAAGAAGCGCTCGACGAAATCGACACCATGAGCCCCTGGCTCGACATCGATGGGCCACCCGACGCGTCCCACCTCCCACCATGGCTCGCGGCCACGCTGATCGACACGGACGGAAACCTCGGACGAAGCGGTGTCCTCTATGTCCCCTTGCGTGGTTCCAACGCGGACGCGATGGAGCGGCTTGCTGCCTGGCTCGATGCGCTCCGAGCCGAGAACCCGGACGTGGCCTTTGCATCCCCGTCTGCGCTGTTGGGAGAGGTGACGCCGGCGCTCGTACGCGACGCTCCCTGGATCGTGGCGCTCGTCTTTCTCGGGCTGATCGTCGCGACCGGCGTGGCAAGCCGCTCGTTTACGGTCACGCGGGACGTCTTTCTCGCCACAGCGCTCACGGGGGTCTTGTTCGGCGCGCTGCTCGAAGTGCTGGGCTTGCGGCTTCATCTCTACAACTTGCTGGCGATTCCCGTCGTGATCGGCTTGGCGGTGGATGGCGCCGTGCATGTCCGCTGGGCCAGCGGGTACGCGGACGGCACGAAGCGCTACGCGACGTACAAAGCCGTGGCGGCCTCTACGTTGACGTCGATGGTCGCGTTCGCAGCACTCACGACGGCATCTCATCCGGGCATCCAGTCGCTCGGGGTCGTGGGGACACTCGGCCTCGGGGTCTCACTGGCCGTGAACCTGCTGTGGCTCCCAGCTTGGGCCGCTCACGGGTCGCGTCAGGCCCCGACCGACTCCCCATCGATCACACGCCGCGCGAGCGAACTGTAGAGCTGCGTCGCCGCAAGCCGGCGAATGTCGTCGTCGGTGCTGATCTGCGCAACCACTTTCTTCGTCCGCACCGACGCGTACCAGTGGACACAGCATGTCGTGGGCCCGACGACCTTGCGACCATCCGCGCCACCCGGGTAGTCACGGAACCAATGGGCGCTGATCTCCGGCGCCAACGGATAGAACTGCTCGGGCATGCAGAGACGGAGGTCGTCGACCTTTCCCTCGGAAACCATCGCTTGAAGCAAATGAGGCCCGAGCGCATAACGGCGGAGTCGTCGTTCGGCGGGCATTCGCACCATCTCGTCGACACAGGCACGCACAAAGGGGTGGCCCGGCGCGCTTCCGATCACGGCGTTGTTCACGGCGAGGTGGTAGTGCGGCTCGATCCGCTGGAAGGCGCGATAGCCATGGGGAATGCGCCGATAGACGTCACGGAGCGCCGTCATCGCATACGCCTTCGCCTTCACGCGTGGGTCCCGCGAACGCACGACGTGGCCGGGGAACACGATCCGTTCTTGGCCGATGAACGCGTTCGACGCGCCCCGGACTTCGTCGAATGGGCGGACCGTCAGCGTGTCGGTGTCGAGGTACACGCCCCCGTCGCGAATCAGCAACGCCATCCGCGCGACGTTCGAGCGGGCCGCGGGCGAAACGAGCTCCCGACTGAGATCCGCGAGTTTCGGCCCCACCACTTCGTCACACAGGCGTTGATCGTCGAGGGCGACGAACTCCACGTTGGGTAGCTCGCGCAATGCCCTGACATGGGGCTCCTCGTCGAGAGGATCCGCGTGATGGAGACGGACCGCTTCGAACCCACCGTGGGTCGCAGCCGACCGGACCGCCAACGCATAGAGGTACGCAAGGCGTGTTCCGTACCACACGAAGTGGGCCGTCGAGGGGATCACGCAGAACTCCGGTGGCGGAGCCGAACGTTCATCGGAATGATCGATTTTGTAATCGTCGCCAGCGCGAGCGGCTTGCGTGTGTCGTCGCCAAGCACGAACGCATCCACACGAATGAACGCCACGCTTCGACCACGCCGCTGAACCTTGGCATGAATCTCGACTTCGGAGCCGAGCGGCGCCATCGACATCAACGAAAAGTGCGCATCGTGGCTCACCGCAGCTTCTTGTTCGGACAACACCGTGAGGATCGAAAGGTACGCGACGGAATCGAGGATCCCGTAGAGCTCACCGCCACTCAACGCACCGGTGTTGGCGCAAAGCGCCTCGGTCACATCGAGCCGGCACACGACCTCGCCCTCCCCGCTCTCGACCACACGGAGGTTCCCCGCAGCGGACGAAGGCAGACCTAGTGTCTTGCGGACGACCACGTCGACGTTGGCCGCCGGCGGTGCGTCCTCCTCGTTGGCATCCTCGCTCATGCGCGCGACCCTAGCCGACGCGCGAGATCGGGCAATCCGCCACGGCCTACCGCGCGTCTCGCCACATCAACCACATCGGCGGCCCGTTCATCGCCAACCGCAACTCGTCGACGACTTCGAAGCCGTGCTTTCGATAGAACGACAGATTCTCTTCGTTCGAGCTCTCGAGATAGGCCGGCATGTGTTCATCATCGCATGTCGCCAGGCCGGCGCGCATCAACGCGGACCCTACGCCGCGACCCCGAGCCGAACGCAGCGAACCGATCGTGAACAAGTAGTAGTAGTTTGTCTTCGGGTGGTGCTTTTGGGTCTGCACGAGGGTCGCGAGCCCGCGCAAGAGGCTACCTGGCCCGAACTCGGTCAAGCCGCGCCACACGACCAGGGGGTTCAGCGGCGACTCGAGTGAGACGCCCGGAGGAAGCCACGCGGCGGCTCCATCGCGAGCCTCGGTAATGTACGTATGCCGGTGCTCCACACACGAGGGCACCGTGAGCTCGAACGCGAATCTCGGATAGCTCGTCTTCCGACTCACCCACCGCATGATGGGATCGTCCTCGAACGCATCCCCGAGAATGCCGACGACCTCGTCGAGCTCACCGTCTTTCGCCTTCCTCGCGCGCGGGGTCTCCGAATCGAACATGCCCATCGATCGTAGCGCGAAGCTAGATGCAGGGCTGATCGTTAGGTTCGCCGGCGATGGCGGGGTCCGCGGCGACCTCAGGCTCCTCCCAGAGCGCTTCGACGTCGCAAGGTCCTGGCCCGACATGTCGCTGATTCACGAAGCACTGGTCATCGACCTGTGCAACCGAGATGCAGCGGTTTGCGATGCAGTCAAAGGCAAACACCTCAGCGTCGAAGCGAGTCTCGTTGTCGCGTACGCGCAGTTCGAGAAGGCGCTCACAGTCTTGCTCGCATCTGGACGTCGGCTGGCCAACGCAGGTCTCGAACTCGGAATCATCCCAGATGCACGCGCCGGTGCGACTGAACTCGAAGCAACCAAGGCCTTTCGGTCCGACGAGCAAGAAGCCTCCCCCGAGCGCAAGCTCGCACTTGCATGCAGCGCCATCGAATTTTTCACCACCGGCGGTGATGCGCGCTGCTGTGCAACTGCTCCTGGCGACGCTCTGTTGAGGAATGTCGTCGGGCCGGATGTGAGGGCCTTCCATGTTCACCTGCCAGGAGTCGAGTCGGAGCTCGCAGTCTTCGATCGTGGCGCACTCGACTGGGCCGACAGGGGCTTGCGCGCACGATACGACATCGGACGGAGCCTCAAAACCGCACCCCGCTAGACATGTGAGTGCGATTGTGATCACGTACGTACGGGCGGTAGACATTCTTCTTCCTACGGAATGCAACTTGCATACCTTAATCGCATGCGAGAATCGACCTTCGAGGCCTTGTGGAGCGGTGCCAAAGTGAGCCAACCCCCGCAACGATTGCAAACCAAAGCTCCGATCGGAGGGGAGCTCATGCGCCGGACCATGCTGTTGTTGCTGGTCGGAGCCGCCGCCGCGTGCGGTGATACGACGGAGGCGGCGCCAGATCTCACCGGGATCTACCATCTTCCGGACAGGATCGACGCCGTGAACCTCGAGCTGAGGGAAGACGGGACCTTTCGATGGATGATCTCCGGATGCGACTTCTTCGGAGGAAGCCAAGGCGTATGGCGAGGGGAACCAGGGCGGGCCGTGCTCTTGCCGGAGGCTGGGGAGACGACGTTCCGTTGGATCGACGATGTGTCTACTGTCCCTGAGCGGGAGAAGGTCGAACTCACCCCGGGTCGGTACGAAGGGGAGATGTTCGCTGTCGGCGTGACGGGCCGCGATGGATACGACCAGCGCTGGCTCCGAGGCGGCCTCTGTCCGATATGCGACACTCTGCTTGGCCCGAGCGCGCTCGAACCTTGCGACGCCCCACCATTCTTGCCGTGAGAGACGACGCGAGAACGCCCAGATCCCCTGCAGGGGTCCTGGGCGTTGGCGCGGCGGACGGGACTCGAACCCGCGGCCTCCGGCGTGACAGCCGACAACCCGCTTCCGATTGACAGAACGGGTGAGAAGATAGAAGATAGGAGGAGAACCCAAAAAGCTCAGTAAACCGGCCCAGTTGGGCCGGTCGCTTTCGCTCTACAGAACGAGCGAGAAGACAAAGGATAGGGGCAGAATGCGGGACAGAACGTACCAGCAAAAGGTACCAGCATGCCCTTTCCCCGGTAACCGTCAGGGTGAACGGCGCGCCTCCGGTTTTGGCGTCCCAGCGTACCAGCACGCTTTCTGGCGGGACCAGCGCCCCACGGATGGCGGATGAGTCGGCGCCGTCGACACCCGGGCGTCGTTCTGATGAAGCCCGAGCCCGAGCGCCGAATCGGGTGGCGGGCGCGCTTCGCCGATCCGGACACCGGCAAGCAACGCAAGGTGTCCCTTCCCCGCCGCCTTCGGACGAAGGACGCCCGCGAGGCATGGGCCGTCCGCAAGTCGCGGGAGCTTGAGCGACGCCA
>JBATTM010000314.1:0-2828 GCA_049670545.1 Polyangiales bacterium | reverse complement strand
ACAATGGCGTGTGCAGCGCGCAATGCACGGCCACGCAAGGCTGCGGCCCCAACGAGGCGTGCAACGCTCGCGGCCGATGCGGGCCGATTCTAGGCGGCGGTGGCTCCGGCGGTACTGGTAATACCGGCGGCGACAACTGCCAGTCCGTGACGGTCACGCCGACACGCAGCGTCCCGAACGTCATGTTCCTGGTCGACCAGAGTAGTTCGATGCGGGGCAGCCGCTGGGAAGACGCGCACGCCGCAGTCACTGGCACCGTATCGAGCCTGGAGTCGATCGTACGGTTCGGGCTGACGACCTACACCGCGGACGACGGAAAGCCGCCGTGCCCAGAGCTGCCGACCCAAGTCGACTTCGCACTCGACAACGCCAACGCCATCGGCACGGCGTACCCCATGACCTATCCGCGGTCGGGCGACTGGGATACCCCCACCGGAGAAAGCATCGATGCCCTGGTGGGAGGCATTGAGGCCGCACCTCCACCGGCGGAGGGCCCGACGATCATCGTGCTCGCCACCGACGGCGAACCCAATACATGCGACGATCCGCACAACCAGACGACCGCAGCGCAAGACCTGTCCGTCGAGGCCGCGACGCGTGCGCATACTGCGGGGTTCGATCTCTTCGTGCTCAGCGTCGGCAACGGCGTGTCGGACGCCCACCTCCAGGAAATGGCCAACGTGGGTGTCGGGCTGGAGAAGTCCGGCTCGGAAGGAGACGCACAGTATTGGCGTGGCAACGACGCGCAGAGTCTCCAGGATGCCTTCACCGCGATCATCTCGGACAGCATCTCGTGCGACATTCAGATCGACAAGCCCTTCGGCGACAAGACCCAGGCTTGCAACGACCCGGAGAGTGACGTTCGTCTCAATGGCAATCCGCTCAGCTGTCCTTCCGAATGGGAGCCCAGCCCCGACGCCGACGACTTCATCCGCCTCCACGGCAGCGCGTGCACCGAGCTCAAGAGCGGTGAAGCCACGTTCACAGCCGAGTTTCCGTGCGGTGCCATCGTCGTCGAGTAGCGGTCACGGCACGATCGAGGCCCCCTGCCGTGAGCGCAGCACCAGGTAGAAGGCGAACGCCGTCGCGACACCCGGCGCGAAGCTCAAGGGGATCGCGATCCAGCCATGACGCACGCCGAAGCGGCTGCGTTCATACAGCACCCAAACCGCCAGGATCAACGCGCAGCAGATCGCGTCCAACGCGTATCCAGAGGCAAACGGGTTGACGAACCCTGCGGCGAACGCGCCGACGATGTCGCCCGTCTCGACGACTGCCGGGACGACGATGATGGCGAAGGCGAGTGTGAACGCACCTCCCACGAGAATGCTCCACAGTTCGAAAGTTCGTGTGCTCACAGTGTTCTCCTTCGGTCGTGATGACCTCGGAACGCTCTCGAGTCACGCGGGCGATCCTCTCATTCGAACCGTGGGGGCTCGCCCCTAGCGCGCGCGGTGTTGGGTGCCGCTGCCGGCGGTGATGAAGACGACGGTTGCGCGCGTGGAGGCATCGGCGGTGTGCCAGACGCCTGGCTCGTTGATCGCGTACTCGCCCCGGTGGAGAATCGTTCGAACCTCTTCGGCGTCGATCTCCTGAATGAGCGTGACCTCACCCTCGGTGCACAGCACGACCTCGGCGCCTTCAGGGTGCATCTCCCAACTGTCCCAGGGCGCATCGAAGGTATACATCGAGACGAGCCTACCTTCGGTGCCGTCGTCTGCATGGCGCTCGGCGTACGCCGCGTACCACTCCATGCCCGTGAAGGCCGGCTCGCTGACGGCGGCCGCGCCGAGCCCGAGATGTATGGGATGCTGGGTCAGGCTCTTGGGTATTGGCACGAGGCAACCATCGGCCGGATCGAGCAGCTTGGCAATGCCGAGTTTCGAGTCACGCGCCGACGGGGGGTGGCCGATGGAACATGGCAGAGCCGGCGAGGTACGACCAAAGCCGCGGCGCCGGTGGGCGATCGAATGTAGCGACGAGGATGATGCACCTGAGGTTCGGTGGAGGAGATGCACCGATCCGGATAGCCAGCGGGCCCGAGAACGACTCGGCAACAAGAGCCGTGTCACCCCCCGCGGCTGCCAGGCGCTCCCCGACCAACTGCTCAAGGTCGTCGTAGCTGCGGGCCAGGTCGGGAGGATATGGGAGCACTTCGGCCGCGATGTCAGGGAGCAGCGCTCTCCTGAAATCGTCGAGAAGCACCGCTCCGCCATCCATGCCTGGAAGGAGTAAGGCTCTCACGGAGAACGTCGTAGCAGGATGAGGGCGAGCACCCAACGGTGCATAGGCCGACGTGTGGGCCCCTGCAGCTGCTCTCCTACTGCCCCTCCAATAGCCGAACGACTTCGGTTCGTTTCGCGGCGTCTGTCTTCACGACGCGTCTTACTGCGGGGAGCGATAAGCAGAAGCCGAGCCCGATGGTTCGCACCAAGATCTTACCGAGCGCATTGTACGAGTAGACGCGCGGGCTTCTCTCCTCCGAGAGCGTGGCACATTCATCGTCGGAGGAGTCCGGGTGGAACGTATTGTTGACCAGATCGCCTGTCTGTTCGAGGTCCGTGAGAACAAGGTAGTCCCAGCTAGACTCAGGCACCAAAGACTCTAGGAATGAATAGCCGGTGACGTACTCTCCCCTCATCATGTTGTCATCCGTCAGCGGGGGGGCGGCGCGGATTGCAGCGGCCGTGGCTCGCCGCGAGTCAACCCTAGCGGAGTCCACCAGCATAGTCGCCGCCCGCGCCATCAGATCGAGCTCACGCTCAGCGGAGTCGGCACATACCATGAACGTAAGGCTCGAGCGCGCGGACACCGCGCAGTCTATCCAC
>JBATTM010000313.1:0-3528 GCA_049670545.1 Polyangiales bacterium | reverse complement strand
GCGATCTGCATGCGCTATGCCTCACCGCAGATGCGATGCGCCGAAGACAAGCGGGGGATCGGGTCACGTACGTCGTCAATCGCAACATCAACTTCACGAACGTCTGCATCAAGAACTGTAAGTTCTGTGCGTTCGCCAGGACGATTCGTTCAGAGCAGGGCTACTTCCTGCCGCACGAGGAAATCACGCGTCGCGTTCGACAAGCGCGAGACATGGGCGCCACCGAAGTGTGTTTGCAGGCGGGGCTTTCCCCAAACCTCACCGGCGACAGCTACATCGACCTGTGCCGTGTCGTGAAGGAGGCTGCGCCCGAGATTCACATTCACGCGTTTTCGCCGGAGGAAGTGAAGTTCGGTGCCTCGCTCAAGCGGGTTCCCTTCCTCGAGTACCTTCGAGAACTCAAGGACGCCGGCCTCGGTTCGCTTCCAGGCACCTCCGCAGAGATTCTCGATGATCGGCTCCGAAAGGCGATCGCACCCACGCGCATCAGTACTTCCGAATGGATCGAGGTGATCAGCGCTGCGCATTCGCTCGGCATTTCCACGACCTCCACCATGATGTTTGGTCACGTAGAGTCGATCGAAGACCGCATCCGGCACATGGATCTGTTGCGGCGCATGCAGCGCGAGACCGGCGGCTTCACCGAGTTCGTTCCCCTTTCTTTCGTTCATGAGGAGGCGCCGCTCTTCGTGAAGGGTGACGTGGCCGGTGTTCGTCCTGGACCAACCGGGGACGACGTGACCCGGTTGTACGCGGTTGCGCGTCTCATGCTTGGCCAAGACATTCCGAACCTACAGGCATCATGGGTGAAGGAAGGTCTTCGTACTTCGCAGTTCTTGCTCAGCGCCGGCGTCAACGATCTAGGGGGCACACTCATGAACGAGAGCATCTCGACGGCCGCCGGGGCACGCCACGGGCAACTCATGACTCCAGCCACTCTCAGGCGTGTGATTCGGGACGCGGGGCGCCTGCCCGCCGAACGTGACACGCGCTACGCGTTGATTCGTGAGTTCGGTGTGAACTCTGCGGACGACCCGGTCGAGCCACTCGATGGCATCGAGGATCCCGACTCCGTGTTCGGTTCGTATGACGCTCTCACGCGTGATTCGCGCTTCCATTATGAGCCGCGAGGGCTTCGCGTCGCGCGCTGAGGGCTTGCATCGATCCGGCTCCGGAACAATACCCCGTTCATGAGCAAGCTTGCAGAGCGCTATGGGCCTTGGGCCGTCGTCACGGGCGCTTCGTCGGGCATCGGAGCTGAGTTCGCGCGTCAATTGGCCGGTCACGGGTTCCACATCGTGCTCGTCGCTCGTCGACGCGACCGCTTGGAAGAGCTTGCCTCCGGAATCGAGGACATGTTTCGCGTCGAGGTGCGGGTGGCGCCGGTCGACCTGACCTCGCGCACCGTCCTCGAGACCTTACAGCCTGCGTTCGACGGCATCGAGATCGGGCTGCTGGTCAACTGCGCTGGATTCGGTACCACCGGGCCGTTTCTCGATACGGATCCAAGTGTTCAAGAGTCGATGATCCATCTCAATTGCCATGCGCCGGTAGTGCTCTCGCACGAGGTCGCCCAGGGTATGCGCGACCGCGGCCGCGGTGGGTTGATCTTCGTTTCCTCGATCAACGGATTCTGCGCCGCGCCAGGCATGGCGAACTACAACGCCACCAAGGCGTACGACCTGTTGTTCGCCGAAGGGCTTGCGGCCGAGCTCTCGTCGGATGGAATCGACGTCCAGGCGCTCTGCCCCGGAGGCACGATCACCGAGTTTCAAGAGGTCGCAGGGATCGATGCCACGCGACTTGGCCCCTTCCGCGGTTTGGTGTTCGCCAGTGCCGCCAGTGTCGTGGAGGTGAGCCTCCGAAAGCTAGGAAGACGGGTGACCGTCGTCCCAGGCATCTTCAACAAGGCGAACGTCTTCATGATGCGGTTTCTGCCTCGCTGGCTGTCGACCCGAATTCTCGGCAAGGCCATGCGACGCCTGGCCGCATACGACTAGCGTGCGCGAAATCGAGCGAGGTCGCTTGGCTGATCGACGTCGAACGCGATGCCACTGCTGAGTTGAACGCTGACGGTCAGGTTCAGGTCGCCGGCCCTCGCGAGGTGGCGGGCGAGGCTGTCGACATGGCCTAAACAGCTTGGAAGAGCGTCGGCGGGTGTCATGGCGATCACATTCGTTCCTTCGACCAAGCGGTCGGGAACGAGAACGACCTCGCTTTCCGACAGGGCACGGATCACACTCGCGATGTCATCGTTTCGGAGGTCAGGAAGATCGCTCATGCAGATCAACGCCGACGTGGCTCCACGCTCAACGAGCTGGCGGAGCGCTTCATCGATCACGACGGCTAGGCTCCGAGCATCGGGTGCGTCTTCGAGGGCGACGGCGCCGAGGCTTTCGGCATGAGCTCTCGCCGTTTCGGAGTCGCTAACGACGGCGACGTGATCGATCGCTGGCGCGTTGCGGAGCACGCCGACCACGTGATCGAAGAGTGAACGAGCGAATCTCTCGCGCTCTTGCGGATCCATGACCCCCGAGAGGCGCGATTTCGCTCGGTCGAATCCTTTGATTGGTACTAGGGCCCACGTGGTCACAACTGAGTCCGCGCGAAGTCTAAGACTTCGCGTGCCAAGGCTACTCGATCCTGCTGCTTCTGGATCAAGATGTTTGTCTCGAGGACCGATAGCGCGGTCGAGAACGTGTCTCCTTCGTGCAACACGAAACCGTCGAGCACATCTGCGTAGTGCGCGGCGACCCATTCCGCGGTCGGCTCGGCTCGGTCGAGCTGGGTGACCATCGTTGCGAGGGGTCCTTTTACGGCTTTGCCGCCAAGCAGCGGGCTTACGGCGACCACCTTCTTCTGTTGTAGGATCGTTCGCACCCCGTCTAGCGACAAGATTGGGTCGATCGACACGTAGGGGTTTGATGGGCAGATCACCACGAGGTCCGCACTTCGTAGGGCCTTGAGAACCGAGTCGCTTGCAGTGGCCGTGCCTTCGTAGAGGACCTCCCGCACGGAGGGTTCCGCACGCATGCGAACGAGCCAGTCCTGAAACGCCAACCGAGCGCCGCTCTCGGTGGCAATCATGATCGTGGGGCGCGCGAGATCGCACATGGGAAGAACGGGTCGGTGCACGCCAAGTCCCAGGCACAGCATCGAGGTCACCTCTGTGAGTGACTCGCCCCGGCGCAGTGCTTCGGTACGAAGAATGTGGGTGACGAGATCCCGATCACCCAGCTGAAACCAAGCATCGGCGTCTCGTCGTGCGGCTTCCTCTAGGCATTTGAAGGAGTCCCCTTCGACGCCCCAACCACGTTCCTCCGGAGACAGGCCGGCGAGCGTGTACATCACCGTGTCGAGATCTGGACAGATGCGGAGGCCCCAATGATTGAAGTCGTCGCCGGTGTTGACGACCACCTCGAGCGCGTCCGAGGGGAGCACACGATCGAGGCCGTGGACTAGACGGGCGCCCCCCACACCTCCGGCAAGCGCGACGACTCGAACACTTGGGGAGGGCGGGGTCATGCG
>JBATTM010000312.1:0-8226 GCA_049670545.1 Polyangiales bacterium | reverse complement strand
CTCGAGCAGCGCGCCGAGGGCGCGGTCGATGTACGAAGCCGCCGCCTGTTCTTCGACGAGCGCGGGGCCGGAAGCGTCGATGGATCGTTCACCGGTGGGCTCACCGCGCCTTTTGGTTGGCACGCCGAACTCGGCGAAGAGGACGTCGGCTCCGCCGCCTAGCCACCGCGTCAACCGCGCGAGGAACGGCAAGACCCGCTCGTCGGTGGGGCCATCCGCCCAACTGGCGTAACCGGGATACCCGTGCATCTGCAGAAAGTCGCAGACCTCGGCGGCCTCGCGCGGGCCGAGGTTTCGGTCTTGCTCGAGGTCTTCCATGTGGAGCCCCAGCGTGACGAGCGCGTTGGCGTCGGCGCCGCGGATGGCGTCCGTCACTCGCGAGAGCCAATCACGGGCGTGGGCTTTGTCGGGGGGGACCGCGCAGTTCGAATTTTCGTTTCCGAGGTCCCATGCCCACAGGGCCCTGTGCCCCGCGAGCGCACCCGCGACCTCACGCGCGAGCACCGACTGCGCCTGGATAATCGACGCGTCGGAGTACCAGCTCGCGAGGCGTGACGCCGTGACTCGGCCTCCGGAGACGACGCGGAATCGATCGTTGCCGGCCTCTTCGCCGAGAGCCCACGGAGGGATCCAGTTCACGCCGCTCATGTGGCCCGTGAAGAGCGTGGGCATGACCGAGAGTCCGGCGGTGCTCGCCTCGTCCAGCGTCGAGACGAGGCGATCGACCATCGTCGAGTCGACGCGCGACGGGGTCGGCTGGAAGTCCTCCCACGTGAGGAAGATACGAACCGAATCGAATCCGCAGCCTGCGATGCGACCGAAGTCTGCCGCGACCTCCGCCCGGTCGAATGCGGTCCACCAGCCCATCGCCGTCCGAGCCGGCCAATAGTTGACGCCGAGTCGAAAGGGCACGTCCCGGGTCGAGTGAGGGTCGGCGCTCACGCGGGGCTCTTCGACGCGGAGCCGTCCAGAATGCTCCGGTACGCTGCGACGTACTCGTCGACCATGCGGCCCTTATCGAAGCGACGCTCGACCGATGCGCGCACACCCTCCGCGTCCAATTCAACGATCCCCGCTACGGCTTCCATCGCTTGGTCGATGGAGTCGACCAGGCGGCCGTTCACGTCCTCCGCAATGATCTCTGGCATAGATCCGCGCCGGCTGGCGATCACCGGTGTCCCGCAGGCCATCGCCTCGACCACGCTGAAGCCGAACGGCTCGTCGAAGCTCACAAGATGGAGTAGGGCGCTCGCGCCGCCGAGGAGCTCGCTCTTTGCTTCGGGTCCGACCGCGCCGACGAACCGCACCTTGTCGCCATCGATATGAGGCTCGACCGCGCGCTCGAAGTAGCCTCGATCCTGAACGATCCCGGCGATCACCAGCGGCAGACCCGCGGACCGCGCCACGAGGATCGCCTCCTCCGTGCCCTTGTCCGGATGAATGCGGCCGAAGAACAAGAGATAGTCGCGTGGTCCGGTGCCGAGCGTGAACGCGCCCATGTCGATTCCGTGGTGGATGGTAGCCGCGTATTTGAGCGAAGGGTGTCGATCAGCGTCGCTGATCGCCACGTAGTGGCTGCGCTCGTCGTATTTTTGATAGACGGGGAGGATCCGCTCCGAGGAAAACCCGTGGATCGTAGTGACGACCGGGGTGTCGACCAACCGAGAGAAGCTGAGCGGCAAGAAGTCGAAGCTGTTGTGGATGAGATCGAACTCGGAGGCGCGCTCGAATACGGCGGAGATGTGCAGGCACTCCCACACCTTTGCGTCGATGGCGGCGTCTTCCGAGTATCCGCGCGGGGTGGTCCCGACGAGGCGAGCTTTGGTGATCGAGTCAGCGGTGGCGAAGAGGGTGACGTCGAGTCCCCGCTCGACCAGGCCCTCGGTCAAGAGAGAGACGAATTGCTCCCAAGGTCCATAGTGGCGGGGAGGAACGCGCCAAGAGATCGGGGCGAGCACCGCGACGCGGAGCGCGTCCGGGGCGCCGAGTGAAGGTGACGTCACCCCGAGCCCCTGGGGCCTTCGCCGGTCGGAAGGGCGGGCGCGCTCTCGTCGCGCAGTCGCATCTCGGAGTCGAGTGCGCTCATCTCGGTGAGCGCGAGCAAGAACGACAGCGTCGACTCGGCCCCCTGGTTCTCGTTCGGTCGATCGGGGTGGAGCCCGTCCCGGCAGCCCCCCGTCGTCGGGTCGTAGAGCGACGCATGCAGCTGATTTTCGCCCAGGAACCATTTGAACGCGTGCCACATCTCGTGGGCCCACTTCTCGTCGCCGGTGACGCGCCACGCGTCGAGGCACGCGGACACCGTGGCGCAGGCCTCGAGGGGTTGCTGGTCGAAGAGCGCCCTCTCGGCCTGTCGTGGGTAAAATCCGTTCGAGCCGATCGGGGCGAAATAGCCTTCCTCCGAGCTCTGAAGCTCGTTCAGCCAGTGCAGGGACCCGAGCCCCGTCGCGACCATTTCTTGATGACCCAACTGCTTGCCCGAAACGATCAGAGCCTGCGGCAGGCGAGCGTTGTCGTAGGCGACGATGTCCTCGCACCAGGGCCAGTCGCCGCCGCCTTCGGTCTTGAATCCCGACAAGAGCCGCTCGGAGAGCCGCTTCTGCAACACCTCGACCCCGCTCTCTCCTTGAAACGCACGCAGGTACTCGTGGATACCGAGGAGCGCGAAGGCCCAAGCCCTAGGGCTCTCGAACTCCAAGACCGCCGGCAGCGCGGCGTGAAACAGCTCGCCGCCGAGCCTCATACGTCCCGGTTCGCGCGAGCGACCCACCACGGCGCCGAGCGCCCAGAGAGCGCGACCGTGACTGTCCTCGCTCCCGCGCTCTTCAAGCCATTCTCGGGAATACGCCATGAAATTCCGGAACCGGCCCAAGTCCCGGTTGAAGGCGTGACTCACGAACGCGAGGTAGCGCGATGAGAGAGAGCGAGTAGTCGGCCAATCGTCGGTGCCCGCGTCCTCGACCAGGGTTGTCAGGAGCAGGGCTCGGGCGTTGTCGTCGAGGCAATACCCGTCTTCGTAGCGTGGAACGGAGAAGAGAGCATGCTGGAGCATGCCTGTGTCATCCGTCAGCGCGCGGAGGTGGCGGAGATTGAGCTCGGGCAGGTGGACCTGGCGCTTCGCGAGCGTCCTCGGCGCGAAGAAGGAGCGGCGCAACGTCGCGCTTTCGCGGTAAGCGCGCTCGAAGCTCGAGACGTACTGACCGGCGACGGAGGGCCAGGCCATGTTGCGACCATATTCGGCCGCGCGCGCACCGAGGGCGTGGAGCTCCCCGGGATCGCCCAGCAGCTTGTCGAGCGTCGCGCTTATCGCGGCCGAGTCTCTCCACGGGACAAGCACGCCGCGGTCGTCAGCCAGAAGCTCGCGCGCATATCGATAAGGAGTCGAGATGACGGCCTTCCCGTTCCCTACCGCGTAGGCCAGCGTCCCGGAGGTGATCTGTTCCGGGTTCAGGTACGGGGTGATGTAGATGTCCGCCGCCGACAAGAACTCGGCGAGCTCGGACGCGCTCACGAAGCGATCGTGAAAGACGACGTGCGCCTCCACACCGAGCTTGTGAGCCCGAAGCTCGAGGCTGCGCCGGTAGGCCTCCCCGTGCCGCTCCTTCACGTGCGGGTGTGTGGCGCCGACGACCACATAGGTCGCGGTCGGGTGGCTTCCGACGACGGCGGGCAGCGCATCGATCACGTATTCGATCCCTTTGTCCGGAGAGAGGAGGCCGAAGGTGAGGATCAGCGACATCTCTTCGACGCCCAGGCGCTTCTTGCTGGCTCGACCGCTCGGCAAGGTGGGGACCCCGTGGGGGATGAAGTCGATCTTGTCGGCCGGCACCCCGTGCACTTCGCGCAAGAGCTCGCCGCCGCAGTGACTCATCACGATCAAGCGGCTCGAGAGCCGAGTGACTTCGTCCATCACGCGGCGTTGCTCCACCGTGGGCTCGCTGAGGATGGTGTGTAGCGTCGTCACGATCGGCATACGCAGGTCGCTCAGGAGCGCAAGGATGTGGCTGCCCGCCTTGCCTCCGAAGATGCCGTACTCGTGCTGGAGGCAGAGGACGTCAATGCCGCCGATGTTCAAGAAGTCGGTCGCGCGGCGGTACGACGCGCGATCGCTCTCGGCGATCTCGAAGCGAACGCGATCGCCGTACGCGTGGCGTCTCCCGGCGTCGTTCATGGCGACGACTCCGCAGTCGATGCCTGGGAACGTCGCCGAGATCGCGTCCGCCAGGTCGGTCGTGAACGTGGCGATCCCACAGTGCCGTGGGAGGTGGTTCCCTAGCAGTGCGACGCGGTGGACCGCGCCCAAGGTTTCGTCTTCGCTCATACACTCACTCCGAGAGCGCGCTTCATTGAACAGGCCATCGGGTCGCCACGTTCGACGACCTGGGCGCGGACTCGAAGCATCGTCGAGAACGCTGCCAACGGCAACTTGAGACCTGAGAGCGCGTTGAATCGTGCGTCGGCGCGCGAGGTCGACTAGCCATGGCGCGAGCGCGTGATGCCCTTGTGGGTCAGATCTTCGCGATCGCGTCCCATCGGAGGCTTCGAGATCCTCGATGCGGTCCTGCGCACAACCCACGAACAAAAGGGGCGTTGTGACATCACCTTGCCTCGTCTCTCGTCCCTCCGGATACTAGAGGTCACCGTCCGAACTAGGTCTTCCCCGGAGTGGGTCGACACCGGAAGCAAAGGATCTCCATGAGCAAAGGTCAGAAGAGAACCGCGACCACCAACAAGCCGAAGCTCACTCAAAAAGAGAAGAAGGCAAAGAAGGCCGCCAAGAAGTCAGTTAAAGAAGGCCTCGGCGTCTTGACGTCGAACTAGACGCTTCCCTGCGGAGCCTTAGACTCGATCGCAGGGGTTCTGATGAGTGAGATCGGCATAGATGGGATTCTGCGAAGCGCGTGGAAGACGTTCCATCTCGATGCGATCCGCGGGGTCGTGCGGCAGACGATCGTTGATCTCGAAGGACTTGTTCCCGGCCAAGTGCTGGGAAGGGGGCCTTCGGGATTCGAACGGCAAGAAGAGATGGGGTCAGTTCGCGCGGCTCTCGATTCATGCTGCGACGAGCTCCGCGAAGGCTGCGGGCTCGCTACGTCGCCTGGCCGTTCCGTACAGGTTCACTCCGAGCTCGCCACCGATGCTGACTGGTCAGCGAGCTTTGCAGATGCCCTCCAGGCGTATCGCAGCGCGGCGTGCACGGGCCTAGATGCCTCCTTTGCCGCGCTGCCGCTGCCTCCTGGAAGACCCGCTCCCGCGGCAGAAACACCGTAGCTGTTCGCGCGGCGTGGTGGAGGCGGTGGGAATCGAACCCTACTGTCGGCGATACGCTAACCCTACGCGGACACTCGGTTTTCCCGCGTATCGCTATCAAAGGCACGCAACCCGCACTCTTACTCAAGTACCCTGGAATGCTCCAGCTTGCCCTGTGCTCTGGTCATTATTTGGTCACTGACAACCTTGTCGCATCGGCTCCAGGCACCAGCCACCCGTGTTGCTCCGGCACCGGCCCGCGCGGGGCGTTTACTCGTCGAGGACGCGCGTCAGGAAATCCCTGGGCGGCATGACCACGATTCCCTCGTATCCGGACGCACGAAGTAGGGCGCGATCTCCAGACACAACACAGTCAGCGTCACCTGCCAAGGCACAGGCGAGGAACTTCAAGTCGTCTTTGTCGCTGCAGGCATCTGCCTGTATCGGAACTGGCTCCACGATGCGGCTCTCGCGAGTGATGAGATCCAATACGGGATCCAGATCGACCGATGGGTATTTCTTCCTGAGACGACCTGCGACGCGGCGATACTCTGCCAGGATGTCGACGCTCGCCAGAAGATCGAGCTCATCCTCTGCCCAGGCGGCGAGGATCCTCGCCGGGGGCCCAGCGAAGAAGATCCCTGACATCACGACGTTGGTGTCGAGGACGACTCTCATCCCCGACGGCGGGAGTCGCGGACCGCTTTCTTGACGTCGGAGCGTTTCACTCCGGCCTTGCGCGCCTGACTCCGGACCTTGCGTGCGAGCGCGATGAACTCTCGCCTGTCGGGCGCCTCGATCTTCTTCAGGATTACCACGTCGCCCTCACCCATGACGACGAACTGAGCACCGGTTTCTAGGCCGAGCTCCTTGCGGACTTCCTCGGGAATGACGATTTGGCCCTTGGACGAAAGCCGTGCGGTCGCGATATTGTCCATGAGTGATCTCCAAGCGTTCTTACTAGTAAGACGCTAGCGTCTCCCCAGGGTTTCCGCAATTGCGAACTTGATACCCAGAGAGTGTCGACAGAACCGGATCAAATCCAGCACATCACCGCGAGATCGGAGTCCGGCCTCGACGTCGGTCGCGACAACGGCCTCCCGGTCTCACCGAACAAGCTCTTCTACCTACGCCGGCCCTTTCCGTTCGAAGGCACGGTCGAGAAGATCGTGTTCGAGGTGCAGTAGATGCGCGAGCCCGCTCTCAGGCTTCGTCGTTGATCGGTTCAGCTGGAAGCTTCGACGCTATTCCGACCCAGAACCCACCGCGGTAGGCCGCCGAAGAATGCGCTTTTGGGACACCTTGATCCGAGCCGGCCGCGTGGACTCGATGAACTCGGTGAGCGCCGTCACGAGGCGATCGGGCGCCTCTCAGTGTGAGTAGTGGCCCACCCCCTCGATGATCTCGAGCCAACTTCCGGGGATCGCCGCATGCGCTGCATGGGCGTGCTCGACCGGAATGATCCGATCGTCCTCACCCCAAATGATGAGCGTCGGGATTCCCGCGGCCAAATAGAGCTTATCACTCGCGCTCACCGCCTGACCGCGCGGATCGATGACCGCCCGCAGCGTGCGTAAGAACGCGCGACGCCCCTCCACATCCCCGAGCGAAGAATAGCTCCGCCAGAGCTCGGGAATCACAGTTGCGCTTTCGAGCTTCTTCCGGAACGCAAGCCGGCCGATCGCCTCGACGATGCGCCTCACGGGCGGTGCGCAGGCGACGAGCAGGACCGCTTCGGAGCCAGGAAGCGTCAGCATCCGAAGGAGACGGTTGACTTCCTTACCTAGACCGCCTGCATCGACGAGCACCAGTCGCTCACAGAGCTCGGGGTACTGATACGCGAACTGCATCGCGATCCCGCCTCCGTACGACTGCCCAACCACCGTGGCGCGCTTGTACCCAAGGCCCACGATCAAATCGCGCAGCGTCGAGGCCATCGCGCCGAGCGAGTAGTCGCCCTTGGTCTTGTCCGATTCGCCGTGGCCCAAGAGGTCCGGGGCCAGAACGGTAAAGTGCTCGCTCAACGCCGGCATGACCTGCTTCCAAGTCGTCGCGCTGCCGGCCATGCCGTGAATCAGCAAAACGAGCGGTCCTTTGCCACCCAGTCGGTACTTTAGGCGCTTGCCATGGATCGTGATCTCTTTCTGCTCCATCGCATCAGTCTCGTGCCACGGGAGAGACCCTCCGCTCAACCCTCCAGACACTCCGCTAGAGGGCCAATCGAGCCCCGGGACTGTGACGAAAAAAGCGGCAAAATCTGCGCGTTGCGATCCCTTCGCGCGTTGCGCCACTGCCCGGAGAAGGGGACGATTGCCGCATTGGAAACGGATGCAATCCGTACCTTTTCACATAGCATGACATTCCGATGATCGAACCCCTGCTGCTCACTGCAGCACGCATCCTCACCTTCGAGCAGCAACGGCCGCTGACCAACGCCAGCGGTTTCTTCTTCGAGCGCGACAAACGGCTGTTTTTGGTGACGAGCCGACACGTGCTGATCGACGAACCGAGCAAGCACTTCCCGGATCGCCTCGAGATCGAGCTGCACATCGATCCGGACAACTTGGCCAGGTCCACGGGATTCTCCATTCCGCTGTACCGCGACGGCAAGAGTATCTGGCGCCAGGGCGTCGACGCCGCCGGGGAGATCGACGTAGCAGTGATCGAAATCCAACGCTCTGCGCTGCCCGACACGACCGTGTACCATGCCTTCACACCCGATCACCTGCACCGGCCACCCGACCTGGTTGAGGTAGGCACCGCTCTCTTGGTCATGGGATTCCCGCTCGGTTTCCACGACGCCCTGCACCACATGCCGGTTGTGCGCCATGCGGTGGTTGCATCTTCATTCGGACTACGTTTTCAGGGCGAGGGCTCCTTCCTCACGGATGCACGCACTCACCGGGGCACCAGTGGCGCGCCGGTCGTGGTGCGCCTTTCCGAAGGAGAGCCGAAGCTGGGCGACCTACCATGGAT
>JBATTM010000311.1:0-2946 GCA_049670545.1 Polyangiales bacterium | reverse complement strand
GAATAGTACCGAGCGTCTCGCCGGCGGCACCCACTGCGGCGGATTTGCGGGTGATGAACCGCAAGGATCTCGTCAATCTCTACCATGGCCTCGATGCGCCGCGCTTCGATGAGATGCATGGCGAGTTCCCAGCGTCGATTCTCGATCAAGGAAGTCTGGGGTCGTACCTTTTTGGAGTGTTCGGCGTGAACATCAAGGGGCGCTGGCTCTGCAAGGCCTTCGAACCGATGGGTCGCAACGACGGCCATGGCTACAACAGCTTTCAGACGCGAACTGGAGTGAGGCGGATCTGGAGAATGCGAACGCGAGTCGGGCCCTCGAAGCTCGACCACGACGACAACGACGACAACGACGCGTTTCATCTCGAGTACGCCGACTTTAACTCTTTTCGTCAGGGGGGTCCCGTCGGCGCGCAGATGCACACGATGTTCGATGAGGTTCGCAAGGTGCAGGAGGGCGTTTACCTCGGGATTGGCCGCTTCGGCTTCACGACCCGCACCAAATCACAGCTTCGTCCGTTCCTACTCGAAGGGCCGGTCGCGTCGTTCGTAGGCCCCGATTGAGATCCACACCTGAGGGTAGCGCTTTGACTAAGGATCGCTGGCGCGAATACTTGCCCTTAAGCCGTCGGCGCTCGTTGGAGGCGACGTATCTGTAGCCACTCCAAGAGTGCTTCCGTTCGAGACGCGCCCGGTGGAGCGACTGCTCGTACTCCTTCCGCAAGCTCCGGGGTGGCGCGACCAGCTGGGGGACGGGCCGAAGTTTCTTAGTTTCATCGCGACAACGAAACGGAAAACTGAACAACTTCAGCCCGTCCCCAGTCCCGTCTGCCGAAAACTGAACAACTTCAGCCCGTCCCCAGTCCCGTCCCCAGTCCCGCGCCTAGTCCCGCGGATCGGCCCGCGCCCGCTTCCGAAGACTCGTCTGTCGCCGTGAACATGAAAATCATGACGCGGATGGGCGAGGCGGCCGGATAGGCTCGCGCGCTTGCCAACCAACGTTGTGCTGTGGGACTGTCGAGTTGAATAGATTGGGAGGGCTTATGAGACTTAGATACTTGGTGCTTGCACTGGCGTCGATGTTGCTTGGTTCTGGGTGTGGTGAGGATTCCACCGCCGGCGCCCCGGGTGGCTCGGGCGGGACCACGGCCACAGGCGGAACCGGCGGGGCCGGCTTCCAGGTAGGTCAAAGCTGCGGTGCTCCTCTGAGCGCTCCGGCGAACTACGACACCCAAGAAGAGCTCGAGGCGTTGATGCTCGGGGCGTGGGAGCTGTGCGAAGGGAGTGGGCTCTTCACCCCGGAGGCCGTAGGTATCGAGCTCCGACAGGACCGAATTTGGGTCGAGTTGTTCGAGCTCGACGGTGAAGTCGTCCGTAGCCGCGAAGAAAGGCAGTGGCTGTTCTACAACGAACTCACGCTCGCCCTCGTCGGAGACGGTGGCGGAATGACCCTCTACCGACCAAAGCTCTACGCGGAAGAGGGTCAGATGCAGATCGAGCATACAGGGGACAATCGTCGCCTACGCGCGATCCGTCTACCCTAGGGTCTAGCGCCAGCTCTACAGGAAATCGGACGACGTACGCGGAAGTCGGCGCGATTGTCGCATGGGCTCTGTCCGGATGACCCGACCTCGCATCGTCTACGAAGGCAAAGTGGTAGCGCTCACGCGGCGCACGACACGCCGTCACGTCCTCTTCAATCCCGACGAGAGCCGGACGCTCGAGCAAGTGTATTGGTATTGTCTCGGGCTCGCGGCCCAAGAGCATGGGGTGGTCGTGCCCGCCGCCACGTTGATGTCCACCCATAGCCATGAAGTGGTGATCGATGTCCGAAGAGAGCTCCCGCACTTCAATTACAGCTAGTTGGACTCCGATAAGCAACCCTTCTCCTTCGCCCGTCTCCGCCTCGGGCGGAACGACGCAGGCGCCCCTTTCGAAGAATCTCTGAAAGGTGTAGCCTTGCTTCATGTTCTCACCTGCCGTCGCGCGGTTCTGGTCGCCGATGCTGGCGATCGTTCTGATCCCGGCGCTTCTGCAGGACGACTGCGGCATGGTTCGGACGTGGAACCTCAGCACACTCGAAGTCGAAGCCGCGGGTCTTGACCGTGTCGTTGGTTTCGACGAGTTCGTCAACGCGTACGACGTTTGGACGACAACGGGGGTCGATACGATCGTGGTCCGCGCCGAGTCCTTGGCGAAGAGTGCGGACGTCAGCTACGAACTTTCGTTCGGGGGGCCGGTCACGTCCGGCGACTTGGGGGTCGGCGGCGGCGAGGCCACGCTCGACATTCCCCCGGACACGGCGGGGCTTCTCAGGATCGGAGTCAGGGTGGGTGGCATCACAACCTTTCACGAGGTCCGCATCAACCCACCATGTGGCGTGGTCACCTGCAATGACGCCAACCCATGTACCAGTGACGTATGCAATGTCTCGGCATGCGAGTTTACCGCCGTGGCCAACGGGGCCTCCTGTCCGATCGCGTTGAGCGATTGCAACGAAGGAAGTGGAGCGGGTGCAGGCACGTGTCAGACCGGGCTGTGCACTGCGGCGCTCGAGGTCTGCCCCTGCGATGCCGATACCGCCTACCAAGCGCTGACGAAGGAATGCGCTTCGGGCAAGGTCTACGATCCGGAGGCGACGACGTGCACCTGCGAAGAACTCGGAGCCGACGTGCCTGAAGGCGGGAGTTGCGCGCAGTTCGGCCCGCCGGTCGTTGCTGGCTGCGAGATGCCTGGGGGCGTGCTCAATAGTCAGCTCGCGTTCAACACGTTCATCTTTTTCGGCGTCACTTCACCCGGCGCCGGTGGCCCGGGCACGGTGGATCATCGAGCCAGGGTGCTTCTTGACAGCACCATTTTCAACGTTGCGGGCGCCCTCGAGCAGATCGATTCCGTGACGGTCGTCATCGCCTCCGATCCGCCGGGCACACCCCCGACGCTGGTGAAC
>JBATTM010000310.1:0-1578 GCA_049670545.1 Polyangiales bacterium | reverse complement strand
GGCCACAGGGGGGGCGGGCGCGACTGGCGGTAGCGGCGCCACGGGCGGAGACCCGGGCACCCCCGCACTCGAGGCGCTTGCGGAGGTCCCGCACTTCGCCGTGGTGAGCTCTGACTTCAGCAGCACGTCCATTGCGGTCCTCGACGCGGATTTCGTCGCGCTCGACGAGAGCTGGCTCAACTCAGGCACCACGTTTCCAGGGCTGGTCGCCACCCTCTCGGGCGATGTCGCGCTTCCGAACCAGCAAGCCGGAGACGGCACCTTCGCTGTGATCGACCGCTTCAGTACCGACGTCGTCTCACGGTTCTTCGTGCCGAGCGGCAACCTCAATGGGCAAGTGCGTACGCAGGGCGAGCTCGGCATGTCCGGCTTCTCTTCCAATCCGCAGGACCTCGTGTTCGTCGATGAAACGTCTGCATGGGTCACGCGCCTCGGCGTCAATCTCGACGACACCGCGCCTCCCGAGAACCAAGGAACCGATCTACTCCAGATCAACCCCACGACGATGACGCTGACGGGCGGACGCGTCGATCTGTCCTCATTCAACACCATCGGGACGGTCATGACCGATCAGGGTCCGGTGGATGTGATCGTCTACGCGCGGCCGAATCGTGCGGTGCGCGTCGACTCGACTGTCGTGGTCGGGCTCGACAGGCTGTCGCTCTCGTTCGATGCGGCCGGGCCCGGCATGGTGGCGGTCGTCGATCTCGACGATGAATCGGCCACGGGCTTGCTGCTCGGATCCGGGTTCGCAAACTGTGGGAACGCAACCCCGGTGCCGGGCGCCGCGTCCAAGGTGGTGGTTTCCTGCCAGGGGTTCGCAGCCAACTTCGGAGATGAGGGCGAGACCCGCGCAAGCGCAGGGGTCCTCTTGCTCGACGTGACCGATGGCGAGGTCACCATCGAGACGACGTGGCGCGCATCGACCGACGAGGACTCTGCGATCGCCGTCAACGAGTTGATCGCGATCGACGATACCCGGGTCGCAGGGGTCGCCTACGGCAACTTCGTCGACACGACCGATGCGCTCTACATCACGGACATCACGAGTGGAGATCAGGAGCTCGTCTACACGTCCCTTGGCTCGTTCGAGATCGGCACTTCCGCCTGGGACCCCGATGCCGAGCTGCTCTTCGTGCCTGATGGCGTCGAGAGCGCCGTGATCGAGTACGCGCTGACGGAAAGCGGCCCGATGGAAGTCGGGTCGGTCGAGTTGGCGCCAGGTCTCGGCCTGCCGCCGCGCAAGGTCTACCTGCTCGAGTAACCGCGGTGTTGGAGGTCGAGATGGGTCGTGTCGTACTGATCGGAGGAGGAGCGCGTTCTGGCAAGAGCCGCGCTGCGCTTGCCTACGCAACCCATCTCGGCCGCAAGCGCCTGTTCATTGCCACTGCGCATGCGGGAGACGACGAAATGAGGGACCGCATCGCGCATCATCAGGAGGAGCGTGGTGATGCGTTCGTCACCCGTGAAGAGCCGCTCGATGTGGTGGAGGTGCTCGAAAGCGCTGGGTCGTTCGAGGTCGTGGTCATCGATTGCCTGACGCTTTGGCTCTCGAACCTGTTACTCGCGGAGCTCGAC
>JBATTM010000309.1:0-3631 GCA_049670545.1 Polyangiales bacterium | reverse complement strand
CGGACGCCCCGTCCAAGGCGAGTATACATTCACCCCCGCCACACGAACTCCGCTGTCGATGGTCTCCACGCTCGCTCTCTTGGTTCGTAACCGCGCACGTCCACGCGGCCTGCGACGACTCGGACTGCCGTGCCAATTGACGGGAAGCGGGATGGCATTCCCATGGACGGTCATCCGCGATGCGCCGCCACTAGAGTCCCATCTCGTGGAAGACCTCCTCCTCGGAATCGAGCTCGCAAAGACTGGTCATCCGCCTTTTCATAGCGCGGAGGCACAGGTCACGAGCGAGCTTCCTGCGACCACGGGCGCGGCGCTGCAACAGCGAACGCGTTGGGAACACGGACAGTTGGGCACGCTCCTTCGACACGGACCGCGCCTTCTTCTGACGGGTCTTGCGAGACCGGACCTGAATTTGATCTCCCTCGGTGCCGACTTGCTTGTGCCCCCACTGGCGCTCTTGGTTGCGATGGTCACGCTCACGGCCATCGCGGCGGCCGTGCTTCTGGCAGCCACCGGCGCTGCCTATCCTCTTTGGATCGCCTTGGCGTCACTGGGTTGCGTCGGGCTTGGCGTTGCTCTCGCCTGGATACGCTTCGGAAGGCGGGAAGTCCCGTTCCGCTATCTCTTCGTCGCGCCTTTGTATCTCCTGTGGAAGGTGCCGCTCTATCTTTCGTTCGCGCTCGGGCTCCGAGAACGCGAGTGGCGCCGCACCGAGCGCTGAGGCCCTTGCGCCGGGTTCGCTCGAGAGTGGCGGTCGTCGCGCGTTCCGTTGTAGTGTCCTCGCATCGTTAGGAACAGGCTCATGCACTATTGGATTGCTTGTTTGGTGCTGATGATGGGTTTGAGCGTCGCCGCCTCTGCACAAGAAGCAGGAGACGCGGCAACCGCCCCGACCGGGCCGGGCGAAGCGTACGGGGTCCGATACGCCAAACGAAAACTCGTCATGCCACGCGGCATGATTCGAGGGACCTTCGACGTCGTGGTCGGGGATATCGACGGCGCCCGCACGACGACGATCAACCTTGGCGTTGCAGTCGCTCCGGCGAACCACATCGAGTTCGGCATTTCGCGGTACCGCATGGGTAGCTTTCCGAATCCGGATGTCCTTCGCGCATTCGGCGGAGACGGGTTGGTCCCGATCATCGCGCAAGGAGCGGACCTGATTCCGTTGGGGGCCACGAACGAAAGGCGGTTTGGGGATTTGTTGGCGTACATGCGCGCCGAAGCGGTCGCGGGCTCGATCGCGAGTATCGCGTTCGACTTGGGGTTCCTCCTGCCGACGGCGTCCGAATTGGGTCTCTTCATCGGGCTTCCAATGCGCTTCCACGGTGGCGACGTCTTCGCCTTCGACACGGGTATCCAAGTCAACGTGGACAACCTTGGAGGAGACGGGGGCGGCGTGACGTCGATCGCACTTCCTTGGAACGCCGTCTTCAATGCAACCGATGCCCTCTTCATCATGGTGAACAGCGGCTTGAACGCCGCCGACGTCGGTGGAGGCGGGGGGGCGCTCAAGACGTTCCCTTTCGGGTTCGGGGCCGGCTATACCGTTGTGGGTCCTCGCACAATGGCGGACGTGTTCGCGCTCTTCTCTTGGCCCGTGTTCGGAATCATCGATCCAGGCGACGTGGTCACCGACGTCTGGACCGTGACGATTGGGGTCAACTTCTACTCGCCGGTTCTGTTTGGGTCGAAGCAAGACAAGCGACGAGCCGATCGGCGACCAAGAGGCTCGATCGCGCCGAAGTAGCGCTCGACTTCGGTCCACGAATGTACGCCAACCGCGATGGTATCTCGCGCGCACCACCATCGACCTGTGAGATTGCGGGCACTTCGACGCATGGCGTCAACGCCGGAATCTAACCACTTGCCATCCATACATCCACCCAGGCAGGATGCGACCCATGCACCCGTCTATCTTCTGGTCGACGCTGGGAGCCCTCCTGGTTCTCAGCGCGGCGCACGTTCGCGCTCAACCGTCGTTCATCGCATTCGAAACCGGACCGGTTCGGCCACTAGCGCTTCAAGCTGGAATCCTCGTTGCCACCAACACACCGGACAATCGACTCGAGACGTTCAACGTGACGACCGGCGGCATCAAACGGCGCCACTCCGTCCCGGTTGGGGTTGAGCCCTGCGCGGTTGCGTTGCGCGGGGGAGGAACGCGCGCCTGGGTCGTCAACCATTTGTCGGACAGCGTGACAATAGTCAATTTGAGTTCAGGTCGCATCATTCGAACGTTGCTCGTAGGCGACGAGCCGCGGGACATCGTCATCACCGATCCCGATGGCGCCGGGCCGCTCGGCGAACGCGCGTTCATAACAACGGCTCACCGCGGACAGCATCGAACGGACCCGTCCATCGCGGCAGTTCCCGGTGCAGGTGACCCCCAACTCACGACGCCCAGCATACCGCGAGCGGATGTATGGGTCTTCGACGCGGACAATCCAGGCGGCGGTGTCGGCGGTACACCCTTAGAGATCATCGAGCTCTTCGGCGACACACCGCGCGCGCTCGCCGTTAGCCCAGACGGCAGCACGGTATACGCGGCAGTCTTCCACTCGGGAAACCAGACCACCGTCGTTCACGAAAACGTGGTGTGTGATGGGTTTGGCAGCACCCCATGCTCCGGAGACGGAGTCGCATCACCGAACGGGCTGGGTGGCGGCAACCTACCGGGCGGCAACCCCGGCCCGGCGACGAACTTCGCCGGCGAAAACGCGCCGGAGGTCGGTCTGATCGTGCAGTTCGACGATGCGTCGGGCGAGTGGCGGGACGAAAACGAGAGAAACTGGAGCAATGGGATTCGTTTCTTCCTACCGGACCTCGACGTGTTCGAGATCGATGCCGAGGGCCTCACCGAGACCGGCAGCTTTGCGCACGTCGGGACGATCAACTTCAACATGGTCACTAACCCCGTCAACGGGAACGTATACGTGTCGAACACGAACGCCGAGAACCGGACGCGCTTCGAGGGCCCTGGAAATTTCGGTGGATCGACGGTGCAAGGCAACCTTCATCAATCCCGCATCACCGTCATCGACGGGTCAGGTCCTTCGCCTGTCCACCTCAACTCTCACATCAACTACGCGGTCACCCCTGCTCCTCCCGGGACCAAAGACCACAGCCTGGCGACTCCTCTCGACATGGTCGTTTCGTCGGACGGATCGACCCTCTACGTCGCCGCTTTCGGTTCGAGCAAGGTCGGCATCGTTCCAACCGCCGACCTCGAAGACGGTACATTCAACCCGCTCGTAGAGAGCGGGAACTACATCCAAGTCTCCGGCGGCGGACCCGCCGGCCTTGCCCTCGACGAAGCCAACCAAAAGCTTTTCGTGCTCACGCGTTTCGACAACTCAATCTCCGTCATAGACCTCGCGATCAACAGCGAGGTCAACCACGTGCCGCTTCACAACCCCGAACCCGACTCGATCGTCGTCGGGCGCCCGGTGCTCTACGACGCGTTCAACACGTCGAGCAACGGAGAGGCTTCGTGCTCGAGCTGTCATGTCTTCGGAGACCTCGACAGCCTTTCCTGGGACCTCGGAAACCCCGACGAGTCCGTGACCACGAATACGATTCCGATCAATTTCGGGACGGTTTTCTCAATTTTCCCCATCCCGACGACCGC
>JBATTM010000308.1:0-7690 GCA_049670545.1 Polyangiales bacterium | reverse complement strand
GCCTGATGGAGCGCACGCTCGAGCTAGCGGACGCGTATCTCGTGGAAGGCCTGTTCGACCAAGCTCGCGCCGTCGTGAGCGAGTTGCAGGTGAGCCATCCACACCACGCCCTGGTTGCGGACAAGGCGCGCGAGATCGAAGAGCTCGCCAATGCATCGTCTGGTGTGTCGGTGGTCGCCCAACCGATCCTGTCGTCCGTGCCCGCGCAGACCTTCACCGCGGTTGCCTCGGACGAACCCGAGTACGAGCTCGAGTACGAGGAGCTCGAGCCGGGAGACGAAGACTTCGATTTCGCAGAGAAGCTGGCCGAGGAGCTGGCCGAAGTCGCGGAAATTGCGCCACTCGACGAGGGCGCCGAAATGATCGACGTCGAGACGGTGTTCGAGCAGTTCAAGCGCGGTGTCGCGGAACAAGTCGACGACAGCGACAGCGACACCCATTTCGACCTGGGGATCGCGTACAAAGAGATGGGCCTCCACGGCGATGCCCGCCGCGAGTTTCAGGTTGCCATGAGTGACCCGCGGCGACGGTGCTTGTGCTGGACGATGATCGGGCTGATCTACATGGAAGAGGGACAGCCGCGCGACGCAATCGAAGCGTTTCAGTCTGGACTCGAGAGCCCCGAGAAAACCAAGTCCGAGGCCATCGGGCTTCACTATGAGCTCGGGTTGGCCTGCGAAGCGGCCAATCTTCCTGACCAAGCCCGCCTTCACTACGAGTTCGCGTTTCAACGCGAACCCGGCTTCCGTGAGGTCTCGCAGCGGCTCCAACGACTCGGCGGCCCGTCTGGCGCATCCAGCGATCTGCTCATGGAATCCATGGACGACGTGAATCGTGCCTTCGACGAGTTGATTCACGAGGATTGAGCACTATACAGTCTGTCAACTTAGCGCCCGACGTAGCGCTTTGAGGAATCGATGACTGAAACGAAGCAAACCTTCTGTCGGATTTGCGAGGCCCTGTGCGGCCTCGAGGTGACGGTTGATGGCGACACCATCGTGGACATCACGCCGGACGCGAAACACGTCGCGACTCAGGGCTACGGCTGCCTGAAGGGCCTGAAGCAACACCGGATGTACAACACGCCGGACCGGCTTCTCTATCCAATGCAGCGGATCGACGGGGAGCTTCAGCGTGTGAGTTGGGATGATGCGATCGGCGACATCGGCGGGAAGGTCCGTGGCATCCTCGACGCCCACGGCCCGGACAGCATCGCGATGTACGTCGGAACGGCCGCGGGCTTCGGCGTTCTTCACCCCGTCTTCGCGCAAGGGTTCATGCAGGGCCTTGGCTCTGCGAGCATGTACTCTTCAGCGACCCAAGACTGCGCGAACAAGTTCGCCGTCGCCCATCAGGTATACGGGTTTCCGTTCACCCAGCCGTTCCCCGACCTCGACCATCTCGAGTGCTTGATTATCGTGGGGGCGAACCCCGCGATCTCGAAGTGGAGTTTTCTCCAGGTATCGAATCCCATTCGACGCCTCAAGGAGATGGACTCACGAGGCGCGCAGATCTTCATCGTCGACCCGCGCCGAACCGAGACGGCCAAGGTAGCCGGGGAGCACGTGTTCATCCGACCCAACACCGACGTGTTTTTCTACCTCTCGTTCCTTCATGAGCTCCTCGCGACGACAACACTCGATCGCAGCCACATCGAACGGTACATGACTGGGTTCGAGGAGATGTCGCGGCTCGCCGAAGCGTGGCCGCCGGAGCGAACCGCCGAGGTGACACAGATTCCTGCCGAAACGCTACGTGAGATGGTGCGCGCGTACTCTTCTGCCAATGGGGCCGCCCTCTACTGTTCCACGGGTGTGAACATGGGAACGAACGGCTCCCTCGCGTTCTGGCTTCAGGAGTGCATCAACGCGATCTCGGGCAACCTCGATCGCAAAGGCGGGACCCTGGTGAGCACGGGAGTCATCGACTTTCCTGCCTTCGGCAAGAAGACCGGCACGCTCCTGCATCAGAACGACAGTCGGATCGGCGAGTTCAAGTCGGTCAACGACGCGATGCCTGGCGGAATCTTGGCAGACGAAATTCTCACGCCCGGCCCGCGCCAGGTGAAGGCGCTGTTCGTGACGGGCGGAAACCCCCTGATCACGATGGCGAACTCGGAACGACTTCGGGACGCCTTCAAGGAGCTCGAGCTCCTTGTGGTCCTCGATATCCAGCCGAGTGAGACGGCTGCCGTGGCGTCCCACGTGCTTCCCTGCACGTCACCGTTTCAGCGTCCCGACCTCCCGTTCATCTTCCCGCTCATGCTCGGGTTGCAAACGAAACCGTATCTCCAGGCAACCGAAGCAATCGTCCCGCCACAAGGGGAGCAACGCGACGAGGCAACCATCTACGTCGATATCGCGAAGGCCAGCGGCGTGAATCTATGGGGTTCTGCCGTCGCGCAGCGCTCCATGGAACTCGGCAAGACAATTCACTCGATGCGGCGACCGGGTGAGCAGCCGTCGGTCCCGCAAGAGTTCCTTCTCTCGTCGCTACTCCGCGTCACCAAGCAGGGAAGCTTCAAGAAGCTCTTGAAAGAGAGCCACGGCCGACTTCGTCCACAGCACGATCCCGGAAGTTTCCTCGGCGAACGCGTCGTACACGACGACAAGAAGATACACCTCGCACCGAGTACTTTGATGCGGCAGGCCGAGAAGCTCGAAGCGGACTTCACCAAAGAGCAGCAGGACAAAGACAAGCTCAAGCTGATCACGAAGCGTGCGATCACCACCCACAACTCGTGGACCCACAACATCGAAGAGTTCGTGTCCGGCAGCCGGACGACGAATCACCTCTACGTGCATCCAGATGACGCAGCCCGAGTGGGTGTCGCCGACGGTGAACTCGCGGACGTTTCGACCGCGACCGCGACCGTTCGGGTACCGGTGAAGGTTCACGCGGAACTGATGCCGGGAACGGTCGCCCTCCCCCATGGATGGGGCCACCAAGGAAGCGGTCTCGGGGTCGCGCGCAAGACGACCGGTGTGAACGTGAACCTCCTCGCTGCCGACGGACCGGACCGGCTTGAGAAAGTGTCCGGAATGGCCCACCTCACGGGCTTTGTCGTGGACGTTCGCCCGGCGGCGGGTCCGCTGAACCCTGATCACTGGTCTGGCATTGGCCGCGAAGCCACCAACCTGACCGGCACGATAGAACCAGCACTCGCAGAGGACTGAGTTCGCGCTAGAACGTCGCGCGGAACGATAGGTTTGGGTACCAAATCGCCGTCGTGAAGACGATGGGGCAAGGCTCTGAAGGCACGCCGAATCGCAGCGAGCAGGCCAACGGAGCGCCAGGCTCTTCCGACAGCTCCTGGGCATCTCGCGCCTGCGTGATGTTCACCCACTCGAGCGCAATTCGCATCCGTCGACCCGGGCGCGCCCATTCGTAGGCGACCTGCGCATCGAGGCGCGTGAACCAGGAGATCCGCTGTGTGTACTGTTCAACCTGGCTATCGGCATCGAGCCAGACCCAGCCCTCCGTCCTCCCCGAGCGCGTGGAAAGCCTCGCGCCGATCGTCAGCCCGAACTTGGCTTGCCAAGCGAGTACGGCGTTGATGACATGGCGCACGTCGTAGGAGGGCGTGTAGTCGAAGGTCTGGATCAGGTTCTGACCGATGTCGAACGCCGACGCGGTTAAATCGTTGTAGCCGAGCGTGTAGGCACCGAACGCGGAGAACCCGAGGTCAAAGGGCCGTTGGAGCAAGAGCGTCATTCCATAGCTCTTGCCGTCCGCGCTGTCGCCGATGTAACCAACCGGGAAGCCATCTTCTTGGTTGATCTGGGGGTTGGTAAACACGTCGACGAAACGGATGTCATTGAAGAGATTGATATACGCCCGGGTTTCGAACAGGACATCCCCCGGCAGGAACCATTTGATGCCGACCTCGGTCTGGTTTGCGCGCTGAAGCCCTGGCTCGAGTGGGACATCCCCGAGGCCGGGAAGCGGAATCGAGTATGTTGCGGGCAGGAACCCCAATCCCCAACCGGCGTACACGTCAGCGATGCCCTTCGCGTGAAACGTGACGCGTGCGCGAGGGCTTGCCGCGGCCTCACGTTGCCCGGACGTACCCCAAATATCTCCCCGGACTCCCAATGAGAGATCAACCCAGATCGCCGGCGCAAAGTTGACCTCCCCGTAGACGCCACCAATGACTCGTCGGTCCTGGGCTGCGAAGTCGGGATCGCACGGCGTGGGCACGTCGGCGAACGGGTCGTTGACGCAGTTGATCGGCCCGAACAGACCGGCCACGTCCCCACCAAGTCGCACCTGGTACTTGGCTTGCGCGTAGATGGCCCAAAAACGTGGTCCGAAGCGTTGGAGCTGTGTACTGATGTTTGCGAGGTTCTCGACAGATCCGTCGTCGACGACTGAGCGATCGTAGCCGTAGAGGAGCGTGCCGACCACTTCCCACTCGTCGAAGCGGCCCACGAATCGCGTCTCGACACGGTGGTACTCAAGGTCGAGTGCCAATCGCTGAGCCAAGTTGTCCTCGTCGACCACGGAGTTGTCCTTGCTACCGAAGGCGACGATTTGGAAACGAGAACGAGGGCTCATCGCGACGTCGGCCCGATACTGGTAGTCCCAGTAGTCGACGGTGGCGTCGACATTCAGGGCTCCGAGCAACAGGTTTGGGAATCCGTATCGCCCGGAGAAAGTCATTGAACCGTCTTTTTGTATGGGTACGTTCAACATCGCCGACGCGTCGATCGCGCGAAGCTCCACCTCGCCATGAACACGATCGTTGGGAATCGATCGAGCGCTGCCGGACATCACGCCCCCGGTGAATCGCCCGTACCGCGCCCCGGGGGCCGAGGTGAACAGATTCACGTCACGAATGATCGCGGGGTGAATCGTGGCGGCTCCGATTGTCGAGTGGAACAACAATGGGATGCGGATGTTGTCGTAGAGATACGCCGTTCCGGCTGGGGGCGCACCGCACACGTATCCGTAGGGCTGCCCGTTCGTGATCGGAGTCACGCATGGCATGAGAAGGAGCGTGCGGTACGGGTCGCCAAGCGTCCCTGGGATGTTTCGGATGGCTTCGAGTTTGAGATCGACGAAGTTCATGTTCCGGCCATCGACTTCCGCCACCTCGGAGAACACCAACTCCTCGGCGGTATCAGGCTCCACCTCCTCGACCACGACCTCCTCTTCGACAGCGGGCGCCTGCTTCAGGCGCAGGTCGACTCGGACCCGCGAGGGCACCGGCTCTCCGTCACGGGTCGCTGGCGCGAACTCAGCTCCGTGCATCGCCCGGTCAATGACGTCGCAAACTGCCCGATCCGCGTCGCACGTCTCGACCACGGCTGTCCCGTCGGCGTTTACCTGAACCACGACACGCACCACGGGATCATCGGGGAGCTCCACACCAGTCGGAAGCTCGATTGGGGCGAGGCGCTTGAGCTCGGGCGGAAGCAGATCTTGGGCCGAGGCGACTCCAACCCACGCAACGAGACCCAAAGCTAAGCAGGGCGTCAAACGCCGGAGCCACCGCATGGCGCAATAGTAGTGGGGATCGCCTGGCATCTGGCGAAAAAGCGAGTCCGCCCGGCCAAGGAAATGCCGGGTGGCATACAGGGTTTCTTCGGACAACCCTATCCGCGATGCACAAGATCATCGCCCCGATGCAGAGCGTCGTCGTCCGGATCGCCGTCACGAAAGGCGACCAAATCAAGAAGGGTCAGACCCTCCTGATTCTCGAAGCCATGAAAATGGAGCACGTGATTGCTGCAGACCGCGCAGGGGTCGTGCGCTCGGTCACCGCTCGCGAAGGGGCTACAGTCGCCAAGGGCGAACCACTTCTTCGGCTCGAAGAACGTGAGGAGAAAGAAGAAGAAGCTACGGAAGTGGCGCAGTCAGACCTCGCGACGATTCGTTCGGACCTCGAAGCGGTCCGCACCCGACGCGACCAGGGGCTCGACGCCCACCGACCCGACGCAGTCGCCCGTCGACGCAAGACAGGCCAACGCACGGCACGGGAGAACGTCGCAGACCTCGTAGACGAAGGTTCGTTCGTCGAGTACGGGGCTTTCGTCATTGCGGCGCAGCGCCGACGCAGAAGCGTGGAGGACTTGATTGCAAAGACTCCTGCGGACGGCCTGGTGGCAGGACTAGGCGACGTGAACCGTGGACTCTTTCCAGATCGCGAGTGCCGCTGCGTCGTGATGTCGTACGACTACACAGTTCTCGCGGGCACCCAGGGCCTGATGAACCACTACAAGAAGGACCGCATGTTGGAGCTCGCGGAATCGCTCCGCGTGCCAGTCGTCTTGTTCTCAGAAGGGGGAGGCGGGCGCCCAGGAGACACAGACGGGACGCAGGTTGCGGGCCTCGATTGTCGAGCTTTTCAATTCTTCGCGGAGCTGTCTGGCCTCGTTCCGTTGGTCGGCATCAATTCCGGTCGCTGCTTTGCGGGCAATGCAGCACTCCTTGGCTGCTGCGACGTCGTGATCGCGACAAAGAACTCCAACATCGGCATGGGAGGCCCGGCCATGATCGAAGGGGGCGGTCTAGGCGTGTTCACGCCAGAAGAGGTGGGCCCGTCCGATGTGCAATCGAAGAACGGCGTGATCGATGTGCTCGTCGAAGATGAGGCTGAGGCTGTATCGACCGCCAAGAAGTACCTCTCATACTTCCAGGGCTCGGTGGGAGATTGGACATGCGCCGACCAGCGCCTGCTTCGGTCGGCGATTCCCGAGAACCGGCTTCGGGTGTACGACGTGCGGAACGTCATTCACGGAATCACCGACACCGATTCTGTCCTCGAGCTCCGGGCGGACTTTGGGGTGGCCATGGTGACGGCGCTTGCACGAATCGAAGGACGCTCGATCGGCGTGATCGCGAACGACCCTCGCCATCTCGGGGGCGCGATTGACGGAGACGCCGCGGACAAAGCGAGCCGGTTCATGCAGCTGTGTGACGCGTTCGACATCCCGATCCTGTTCCTGTGCGATACCCCCGGTTTCATGGTTGGCCCGGATGTCGAGGCCACTGCGATGGTACGACGGGCGGCACGAATGTTCGTCGTCGGCGCGAGCATCCAGGTACCGTTCTTCACCATCGTACTGCGCAAGGGATACGGGCTCGGCGCACAGTCGATGGCGGGCGGAAGTTTCAAGGCCACGCACTTCACGGTGACCTGGCCGACTGGAGAGTTTGGCGGCATGGGGCTTGAAGGGGCGGTCAAGCTCGGATATCGCAAAGAGCTCGACGCGATCGAAGACCCGGAGCAACGAGAGCAGGCGTTTCAGAAGATGGTCGCGATGGCCTACGACATGGGCAAGGGCACCAACATGGCCGCTCAGTTCGAGATCGATGCAGTGATCGACCCCATCGAGTCGCGCCATTGGATCATGAGTGCGCTTCGAGCCGCGCCGGTCGCGCAGGCGCGCGAGGGGAAGAAGCGCCCGTGCGTGGATCCGTGGTGAGCGGATCCACTGGGGCAATCGGGTCGGGCTCGACGCAATCATGTGTCGGACGGCTCGGCTTGCGAATCGGATCAACTGGGGCAATCGGGACGGTTCCGACGCGGCCATGTGACGGACGGCTCGGCTTGCAGATGTTGGCCGGTGCACTTGGGGCGTCAGCCAACGCAAGCCTCGCCTCATAGCTCGCGACCAACCCGAACTGGCTGCTTCCTGACGGGTTGGCACTCGCCATGCCGTCACATGACCGCATCGAAGCCGCC
>JBATTM010000307.1:0-12259 GCA_049670545.1 Polyangiales bacterium | reverse complement strand
CGTCACGAAACGCCCATCCGACCAGGGGGAGTTTGAGAAACTGTTGGTGCATGACGAAACGCAGCGGGCGTTGGTACGCACTGCTGATGATCAGCCAGTCGACATACGTCACGTGGTTGGCGACCAGTACGGCCGGCCCCGTTTCGGGCAAGTGCTCGGCTCCTTCGAGCCGGATTCGGTACATGACACGGGCGACGATCCAGGCGAAGAATCGAAGCAAGAACTCGGGAATCACGGAGTAGATGTACGCAGAGACGAGCGCGCTGAGGACGGCCAGAATGAGAAACGTCTGCGGAATCGTTACCCCGAGCTTCGGGAGCGCCATCAACAGGAGGGACGAGAGCACCATGAAGAGCGCGTTCAGGATGTTGTTGGCGGCGATCACCCGCGAGCGGCTCTCGGGTTCCGATCTCTCCTGGATCAGCGTGTAGAGGGGCACTGTGAAGAAGCCACCAAACACGGCGAGCGCGAAGAAATCGATGACCATTCGCCATGAGTTGGGCTGCTCGAGGAACGTGCGAAGGCCCATGAGTGAGTCGCCGATGTGGTGGAGGGGCGCCGATGCAAAATACAGATCAACTGCAGCCAACGTGAGCCCGATCGAGCCGAACGGGACCAATCCGATCTCGAGCTTTCGGCCGCCCAGGCGCTCGCAAAAGAGAGAGCCTACGGCGACGCCGACGCAGAACACCGACAGGAACATCGTGACGATCGTCTCGCTTGCACCGAGTACGTCTTTGCCGAAGCTTGGCAGAAGCGCGAGGAAGCTCACTCCGAGGAACCAGAACCACGAGATCCCGAGCACCGAGAGAAAGACGCTGCGGTTCGTCTTGACCGACCGATAAGTCTCGAGCGCCGGAGTAATCGGGTTGAGGGTGAGCTCGAGGGTCGGATCGGCGGGGCGCGTGTGTGGGATCGCGATGCTCGAGATGATCCCGAGGACGGCGACGACGATCGCGAAGACCCCAACGATGTGCACCTGACCGCCAGCGAGGAGGCCACCAGCAATCGTGCCGAGGAGGATCGCCACGAACGTACCCATCTCGACGAGGGCGTTGCCACCGGTGAGCTCTCGATGGGTGAGCAACTCGGGAAGGATGCTGTACTTGGCCGGCCCAAAGAACGCGGACTGAAGCCCCATCAAGAACAACACGAACAGGAGAACAGGAAGGCTATCGAGCCAGAAACCGACGGCTGCACCGATCATGAAGATCAGCTCGGCCACTTTGACCCATCGGATCAATGTCGCCTTGCTTACCTTGTCCGAGAGCTGCCCGGCCCACGCCGAGAACAGGAAGTACGGGAGGATGAAGAGCCCCGCCGCCATCGCGATCACACTCTGGGTCGAGAGACCTGCGAGCGTGGCGGATCGATAGGCGACCGTCACCATCAACGCGTTCTTGAAGAGGTTGTCGTTGAACGCGCCGAAGAACTGGGTTGCGAAGAAGGGCGAGAACTTTCGTTGGGTGAGAAGCTTCGCCTGGCTCATCTAGTCGTTTCCATTGCCACTGGGCTTTTGCAACGGTCGTGCCAGAAGCTGCGCAGAAGCTGGCTGGACGCCCCCGAGGGAGTCGAGCAGCTGGGCGTCGACATGCTTGGCGACCGTCCGTCGGTCGACCCCGAGGAGTGCGCCGGCTCGCGCGTAGCTTCCCGTGCGCGCGTAGGCCCAGGTACTGTAGGCATTCGCCACTTCATCGAGACCTACACTGGCATCACGCATGCGTGCGAAAAGAGCGTCGAGTCCGTAAGCAGACGCGGCGAGGGAGGTCGGCGTGTAGCTCCCGTGGATGAGGATGTTGCGAACGCATTGCTCGAGTTCGCGGATGTTGCCTGGCCAGGCGTAGTCGAGGCCAACCCCCGCATCGATACTGCTCATGACTTCATCCACGCTGCGAGAATCGGCGACTCCGAGTGTGCGTTGTAGAAGCACGGTCACCAACCTTTCGAGTTCTCCTGAATCGGGGGCTAGCTGCTCGCGGAGCGAGGGGGTGTGGATGATGTCTGCGCAGAGACGGTAGTAGAGATCCTCTCGAAATCGGCCTTTGCTCATTTCTTTTGAGAGGTCACGATTCGTGGCGGCGATGATTTTGCCGCCGAATACGCGTGGCTCCGAGTCCCCAAGTCGATGAAACGAGCGCGACTGAAGTACACGCAGGAGCTTCACTTGGATTTCCGGGTCGAGCTCTCCGATCTCATCGAGAAACACAGTGTCCGCGGGCGCCTTGTCTTCGAAGTGGCCCTTCCGGTCGTTCTGCGCGCCCGTGAATGCGCCCTTCTTGTGGCCGAAGAGTTCGCTCTCGATCAACGTTTTGCTCATCGCGGCAAGGTTGAGCGGGTGGAAGGTCCAGCGGAAGTCGCGGGAGAATCGACGCCTGGAGTCGTCGAACGGAATGAACGCGGAGAGTCCGAGTGCGCTGGCAACGAGTTCTTTTCCCGTTCCGGAGGGTCCGAGGACCAGGGTGCTCACTTCATGCATGCGCCCTTGGAGGTTCCCGAGGTAGCGCCACACGTCGTGCGTGAAGAGAGACTCCCACACGCTGGCGCGCAGGCTTGCGGCGGAGGCGGACGTTCCGAGGATCTGGTGAAAGACGAAATGGAACGCGCGACGGGTTTGAAAGAAGAGCGCGAAGAGATCCGCGGGCGTCGGTGCCCAAGCGGGCGGCGCGAGGCCTTCGAGGAGCGCGTGGAAGTCGGCGCAGAAGTCATCGTAGAACGGAACCTGATTCGGGGTTGGATCGGTCGTTATCCATGTGAAGAGCTTGGCGTCGTAGCGGTAGTAGAGGACGTAGAGTGCGACCCCCGCGATCAGCTTGCGGTCGCGGAGGTTCGGCCGCTCGCCTGCGGCCATGCGCGTGCGCGCATCGTGCAGCTCTCGCTCGGCTTCCCGTTGGATCGCGGGGAGCACTGGGTCTTCGAGCGGCCAGTCGATCGGACGGTTCCACAGGACCGATCGGGCGGCCTCTTCGCCAACGATGATCGCCTCGAGCCTTGGCCGCTCGGCGCCGAACGGATTGCTGAATCCGAGCGTGCCGATCGCCTCGAGGCGCGCGACGGTTTGCGCGTCAAACATGTACATGGATTGTACATCTGATGTACGTAAAATGTACTTTATGAGCTTCGAGAGGATAAGTTTCTTTGTGATTTCGAAGCGTTAGGCCTTGGCACAACTCCTGCTCTCACTCTCCCCGGAGGCTGCCATGAATCGAATGAAGCGTTGGACGATGAGTGTGACGAGCTGGGTGGACGGCGTATTGGCCCAGGTCGAGAACCACGAGGCTGCAGTCGGCTCCGCGATTGCACACGTCCGAAAGTCGACCGCAGAGGCGAGGGTCCGGCTCCGACGGGTCGAACGCGATGTCGCGCAGCTCCGTGACACGCTCGCGACGGAGCACGAAGCGGTGGTTGCGTGGCGCACCCGTGCAGCGGGAGCCGACGACGATGACCAGGCAATCGAGTGCTTGCGGCGACACAAGGCGGCGCAAGCACGCGTCGTCCGCCTCGAAGCACGGCTGCGTGAACAGGAGCACGCACTCAAGCAGCTGCACGAAGGCGTACGCCGACTGCGCGGGCGACTCGCTGAGCTGAACGAACGCAAGAACCTCATGCGTGCAAGGCAGTCTCGGGCGGAGGCGGTGCACGGCGTGAGCGATGTTGCCGGACCGATCGTCGACCTCGAGGACATCTTCGACCGATGGGAGTCGCGCGTCGGCGAAATCGAGATCTACAGCGACGATACGGAGCCGGTCGAACCCTTCGAAGCGGAGCTTCTCGAGAAGGAAGAGCGCAGCGCACTCGCGGCGGAGCTCGAAGCGCTGCGCGCGGGACAGGACTAGGAGGAAACCAATGGAACCGAAAGTACAACGATTGCTCCACGCGCTGCGCCTCTTGGGGGCTGCGATGGTCGTCGCGGCCGCCGGCACCTTCCTCGTGCAGAGCTGGGAGCAGGTAGGCGACGTCAGACGGTACCTCGCTCTCCTTGGCATGACTGCCGCGCTCCCCGCACTGGCTTATGTGTGTGGCATTCGGTTCCACGAAGGTCGTAGCGCCCGTGTACTGCTGATCACGCTTCTCTCTCTGATCCCTATCCATGCGGGGGTGCTGGCGGGGTTCGTGTTCTCACGATTCGGAGGGGCACACCCAGCACTTCACGGCGTGGCGCAATGGGTCGCGCCGAACGCAATGGTCGCGGTGCTGCTGCCATTGGGGTCCGCCTTCGTACTCGTGCCGTTGGTGTGGTCTGCGTACCGCGCGTTGAGCCGCCGGCACGCTACACTGCTCACGGGCCTGAGCATGTTCTCGCACGGGTTGCTGCTCATCCCCAACCGAAGCGCGTGGCTAGCAGGCGTTCTCCTCGCACCGATGATCGCGTCGGCTGCGTACGGGATCACGAGCGTCAAGCCCACAACCCGGGAGGCGAAGATCGCCGTGACGTCCCTCTTTGGTCCGATCGCGCTGCTTCTCGCGCGACAGGTCTTGTTCTACGACGTCTCGGCGGCATTCTGGAGCGTGGTGCTGGGCGCGGTGGCGGTCGGCTTGTTCTCCCTTGGCCAGCGCGCACGGGACGCGACGCTCACGCGTTTCGCAGCGGTCCCTTCGATCCTCGGATCCGGGGCGTTCTTCCTCGGAGTCGTCGATCAGATCCTAGTACGCTGGGGGCTCGACGCGTCATCGGGCACGATGTGTCTGTTCTTTGGCGTGATCGCCGCGGCTCCGCTCTGCGTGTTCGCGTGGCTCACACCGAGATCGCGGAGGTTCTTCTTGTCGACCGCCGCCGGGCTGAACGCGATTGTGGTTGGCTTGGTCGTATGCCTCGAGCCCGGACCGGTGGTCGCGTTCACGGCGATTGCGCTTGGGCTTGGGCTTGGAAGCTACGGGTATCTTCGAAGGCGACCGTTGTCACTCTACGCGGGCGTGGCGCTGACCGTTCCAGGACTCATCGTCGAGGTGGACCAGGCGATTCGGACGTTCGAGCCGAGTGGCTGGCTGGCGCTCGCACTGTTTGGTCTCGGCCTGGTCGGCGTGACCGCGTGGCTCGAAAAGCGGACCCGGGGGCGTGTCGCCGAGGCGGAGGCAGGGTAACTGCCAAAGTGTCCAGCATGGCTTCGCAGCCGATGCCAGATTGACACGGTGGATCATGCATCCTCGATCAGGGAGGCCTGAAATTATTGATGATTCTCCTGTGAGACGCATGGCACGACTTTCGCACAGTTCATCTATTGCAATGCGAAGAACGGGTATTCATCTCCTTGTCATCCTCTCACTCGTGGTCGGGGCTGCGGCGGCTGTGGACGCTGCCGTGGTCACCGATCGCGAGCGTCTGGAGGAGTTCGTGGATGCCGTCACAGGCAAGGTCTCGGAGAACCGGATCGACAACGCGCTCCGCTACGCGGATCCGACGCGGATGACGATGGATCTCGTGCACAACGGACGTCGCCACCGGTACACCGACCGAAACGCATCGAAGCTCAAGCCGGACGCGAGGAAGGCACTCGCGCCGCTTTCCGATTCACACGTGAGCCTCCTTCAGGAGAACATTCACCTCGAGGGCGAACGGGCGCGGATTGCGCTGCGCCTTCGCACACCACACGGCTTCGCGAATACCGTGTTTGACCTGAGTCGCGAGAACAACGATTGGTTGTTGCGGCGCGTGACGGTTAACTAGACGCGGTGGTTCACGTGAGGCCGGGAACCGGGGGGTTCGTGACTGAGCTTTGTTACATCCGACCCGCCCGCCCCCGCCCGTAGTCCTTCCTCCGCGGCAGGCACGGCGCCTGCCTTGGCGGCGCCGATGCGCCGGGGTTCGCCCGAGGGGCTCACGGGTGTGCAGGGGGAGTCGGAACCGCCGGGTTAGAACTTGAGGGCGGAGGGGGGGAGATCTCGGATCTGGAGGAGTTTGTTGCGAGCGTGTTCGCCGCGGACGATCGTGATCTTGGATTTCGCGACGCCCAGTGTCTTTGCCAGGAGCTTGATCAGGGCGCCGTTGGCGGCCCCTTCTACGGGGGGTGCAGTGAGGGAAACCTTGAGCGCGCCTTCGTGCACCCCGATGACCGCGTTGCGACTCGCTCGCGGTGACACGCGCACCTCGAAAGTGACTGCGCCTTCGTGTTGCGCGATGCGCAGCTCACTCATCGCCCTCGAAACCAATCCGCTTGACGGTTCTCCGGAAGCCGGCGAGGCTCCGCCCGATGCATCCTGTTCTGCTCCACATTCCCACCCCGTGGGGGGCGATCCCCATCTACTCCTATGGCGTGATGTTGGGAAGCAGCCTCCTGTTCGCTTGGTATTTCTTGATGTACATGGGGAAGCGCGTCGAGAATTTCAACCGGGAGCTGCTCGCCAGCTGCTTCACCTGGACCGCCGTCGGCGCGATCATCGGTGCACGCCTTCTCTACGTGTTCACAAACCTCGACTCGTTCGACAACGTGGCGCAGTGGTTCGACCTTCGCTCCGGTGGGCTCGTGGCGTACGGAGGATTCCTCGGCGGTTTCGTATCGGCCTGGGCGTTCTGGCGATCGAAGGACATCCCCCTCCTTCCGTTTGCCGACTTGGCGATTCCCACGCTCGGATCGGGATTGTTGATGACGCGCATCGGTTGCTACCTCTACGGCTGTGACTTCGGGCGACCACTTGGCCCGGATGCGCCCGGTTGGCTCGTGCAGGCGGGCACGTTTCCCAAGTGGGACGCTGACGCCTTCCCGACGTTCGCCTGTGACTCGACGATCTCAGGCTCCCCGGCATACAACCATCATCTTCGGCTTTATCCGGAGGAGATGGTCGACCGGATGGCGTCGCTTCCCGTGCATCCGACGCAAATCTACGAATCGATCGTCGGTCTACTGCTCTTTTCTTTCACCGTCTGGCTCCTGCTGCATCGCAAGTTTCGCGGCCAGGTGCTCGTCACGGGTGCCGCGCTCTACGCGATTTGGCGATTCTTGGTGGAATACGTACGCGACGACCCAGAGCGCGGCTTCGCCTTCGGTTTTTCCACGTCCCAACTCATCTCTCTTGCGATCATTCCCGTGTGCGTCATCGCCTATGTGAACCTTCGCAAGCGTGCGCTCGAACATGGCGATCCACCCCTGCCCGCCTGGGCGCTCGACCCCGCAACGGTGGAGGGTAGCGCGGCCACCGGCGAATCAAGCGACGACAACCGACCGGCCAAGTACCGCCCGAAGAAGATCAAGAAGAAGAAGTAGCTACTCAGCGAGCGGCTTCTTCGCGCGGTTGAACGCGTCGAGCACCCGAGGCGACGTGCGCACGCTGTCGAGCTCCAGGTTCGGTTGGAGCGCAAGAGCGGTGCGAAACGAAGCTTCGGCAAGATCGGTGCGCTCGAGGGCGACGTAGGCGACGGCGAGCTCCTTTTGGATCGTCACGGTTTGTGAGGACGTCAGCCGTCGCTTCCCGAGCATGCGGTTGGCGAGCGCAACGGCCTCCTCGAATTGCCCCCGCTGCACTTGTTCGATCAACCCCGGCATCAGGGATTCGACTTCTTGCTGCACACCGCGGGCGGCGCCACCGCCTGCAGCCTGCTCGAACGCCTCCCGAGCGTCCGCGCGACCCTCCCCTACGAGCCGAAGATCAAACAGCGGCACGAGGACGGCCTGCCCGCGTTCGACCCGAGCACCTGGATTGAAGCGCCGAAGCCGCTTGAGGCCAGACGGGTCGTCGCCCATGTAGAGCCCCGCAATTTTCGTGAGTGTCTCGCCGGGCGCGACGACATGACGAAGGGGGTACGGCACGAGCAGCTCCGTCCCTTCACCCGGGGCCCTGCGACGGCTTGCGTCGTTGGCCTCGATCAGGGCGGTCGCCCGGTCTTCGTTGCCGTAGAGCTTCAGAGCGATCCCCTTCCAGCTATCGCCTGCTTGTACCTCGTAGAACGCCACAGCAGGCACGAGCAGCCAACTGCCTACCAAGAGCGTGCCTCCTCCGTTTCGCATCCGGTTGGCTTCCCGAAGGACGATCTCGCGCGTGGGCTCGCCGTAGTAGCGTTCGGCGATCGACGCGAGGGTGTCTCCCTCTTGGACGGGGTGCGTGAAGATCGCCTGTGCCGACGCGTTGGACGTGAGCGCCGCGACTGCCACGAAGCTCAATGCCATTGCGCGCACCGTGGCAGACCGTTTGGTCATGGCGTCCCGTCCCCCTCGACGTTCCGCGGCTCAGTGAGGGTCGCACGATCGTGCAACGTCTCGCCGGCCTCGATCAACACCTCGTGCTCCACCGTCGCAAAGTATGGATTGCTGTATGTCACGAAATGGCGTCCGGGTTTCAGTGGAATCGCGCGCGCCGCGGGCGTGGTGAGGACGCGTTCTCCGTCGACGTCGACATGCGCCCAGGGATCGGCACTGACCTTGAGATGCCCAGCTTCGGCGGGGTTGACGAACACAGGCGGTCCGCCGGCTGCGGGACCCGACCAACGCCCGCTTGCGGCCTGCACGGTGACCCCGGATGCGAGTAGCGCGAGCAGCACCCACGCTTGCTTCTTTGCAATGCCTCGGAGAAAACCCCCGTCGCGGCGCGCGTTTCGTAGTGCGCGCGGGGCGACCGCCGAGAGTACCTCGTCGGTTTGCTCGCCCGTCATGATGCCGATTTCGTAGAGGTACATCACGAGGCGGGCGTTGTGGTTCATGGCCACCCGTGGCGCGAGGAACTCGGTGAGATCGTCGATCAGGGCCTGCGTGGTCGGATATCGATTCGCGGGCATCTTCTGCAGGCACCGCGCCATGATGCGCTCGAGCTTGCGCGGGACGTCGACTCCGAGCTTCTTGAAAGGTTCGTAGCGGTCGAGCCTGATCTTCTGCATGACCGTCCGGGTGTCGTCCTCGACGAACGGCTTGCGCCCGGTGAGCATCTGGTAGAGCACGATGCCCACCGAGAAGATATCGCTTCGAAAGTCGAGCTTGTCGCCGAGGATCTGTTCGGGGCTCATGTAGCTCGGCGTGCCGAGGCCGGTGCCCGTCTCGGTGAGGTCTCCGAAGCGCTCGTGGCGCGCGATGCCGAAGTCCATGAGCTTCACGTCACCCTGCATCGACACCATGATGTTTGCGGGTTTGATGTCGCGATGGATGATTCCTCGGAAGTGTGCGTAGTCGAGCCCGCGCGCGAGTTGCAACGTGATGATCGCGGCGACATCGGGTGGCAGCCGGGGCGAACGCTCGAGCAGATCGTACAAATCGATTCCGTCGACGAACTCCATGATGATGAACATCGAGCGGCCGTCTTTGACGAAGTCGATGACGTGCAGGATGTTCTCGTGCTGAAGCGAAGCCATGAAGTGCGCTTCTCGCTCGAAGCGTTCTGCGAACTGGCTATCGATCGCGATCGAAGGTTTGAGCGCCTTGATCGCGACGCGACGGTGCAGCGGTTCCTGAATCGCCTCGTAGACGACCGCCATGCCCCCACTGCCGATTTCGCCGAGAACGCGACAGGTTCCGATGCGTTCAACCATCGCGATCAATCAGCCTAGGCAGGCGGTTGGGCGGTGTCAACGAACGGCGAAAACGAACTGAAAACCGACACTTAGGGCTGAATCTACTCGCTGCCTGCGGGGAGGATGCAAAGACCGCGTTCGACGTAGTCGACACCCCCGCGATTCGCACCCGCCGAGGACTCGGGCGAGGCCCGATCGCGGACGGGAAACGTGAACCGCACGAGGGTTCCGCCCGTGCTCGGAAAGCCGGGGGGCGCCCACTGGATCGTCGCCGATCGGGCGGGGTCGGTAATGAACGAGAAGCTGAACTCGAACGCGCCCCCGTCGCTCAGCCAACTGATCTGAATCTCTTCGGTCACTTCGGTGCCATCGATGTCGAGGGTTTGGAAGCTGGCGTCGGTCGCCCGTAGCGTGATGGCGGACGGCGGGTCGCCGCCGCGCGGCAGATCGGTGTCCGGATCGATGACAGTGCTGCAACCCGTGCTTGGAAAGTCGCGCGGCACGCCTTGGTCGAAGGGTGGGGGCCACGCCCTTCCATTGAGCGTGACATCCGCGATCTCGGGGTTGAGGTTCGGGTCGTCTGGGTCTTGCTCGATGAGGACTTGCGCGCTGATGAAGCGGCCCTCGTTGTCAGGGTCTTCGCATGGATCGAGCTCGTCGGTCTGCCCGGTGAAGAACTGCAGAATCGCGTCCGCCGAAGTGGGCGCGCCGTTCGCGCAGATCGCACCCTGCAGCACGACAGCGGATGCGCCGGCCTCCTCGAGCTCGTCAGCACTCGGAATCGTAAACGACACGATCGGAAGCGCGAGTGGGTCTTCAGGGGGCGTCGCCTCGCACCCCTCGCATTCGAGAATGATCTGGCAAATCGCCACAGGCAGCACGCTCGGTGCGGGCACGCACGCGATGAACAGCCACTGAAGAGGCGGAGGTGCGAAGGGCGGAGGTTCGCCTTCGATGAGAGGCCTACCGCGATCGATCACGAGATTCGTCACGGTCACGGTGTCGCCCGGATCTGGATTGGCCCGACCCGGCTTGCCTTCGACTTCGACCCGGGCCGCGACGACGCGCAGGCTCTCGACGAACGACGCAGGCTCGAAGCTGTCGCTGCAGGCGACGATCAAGACCAACAGCGCGACGCCGAGTGCACGCTTCATAGCGTCCCCCTCACCCCGAGCGACGGGATGATCGGCAGGCCGAGCAGCGGGGTGACCTGGCTGAAGTCGAAGTTGTAGATGATGCCCTCCTGATTCTGTCGATTGTAGGCATTGCGAATATCGAGGAATAGCGCCAGCCGCCAGCGGTCGAAGAGCCACTCTTTCTGTACGCGGATGTCGAGTTGGTTGAAGAGCGGATTGCGAAGGCTGTTCACTCGACCGTCGATGGGAATGTAGACATCGGTGAGCGCGTCGTAGACGGACCCGATGACCGGGGTGTCAGGATTGCCGCTCACGAGCCGGAACGTGGCGCCGATCTCCCAGTTGCGCTTGAACTTGTAGACGAACGCTGCGGTGAGAATGTGGGTTTGATCGAAGTCGAAGAGGCGCCAGGGCTCGCCGGCGCCATCGCGCCGCTCGCTTCGTGAGAGCGTGTACGAAAGGTAGCCGAAGTATTGGCGGCCGGTCGGCGGACGCACGTTGAGGCTGAACTCGGCACCGTAGATGCGGCCGACACCCGCGGTCACGAAGAATGGCTGCTCGCCGTTCTGCGAGGGAATCGCGCGGTCCCAGAGATACTTGTAGAAGCCTTCGACCCCGACGCGGAGCCCAGGAATCGGATCGTACTCCCAGCCTGCGCCCAGGTGGACGGCCTGAATCGGATCGAGGTCCGGATTGCCGATTGTGGGATCAGACTCTTGAAACTCGGGTGGCTGACTGAAGATGCCCACGCCGAGCTTGACCCGCATGTCGGGGCGCACGGTGAAAATCGTGGTCACGCGGGGGTCGAACGACCACGCGGTGATCTCGCTGAAGTAGTCGACGCGGAGCCCGAGTACGAGCAACGTGAACTTGCCGACCTTGAGGCCTGACTCGAAGTACATGCCAGGTCGGAACACGACGTTGCTGAGCTCGGTAAAGACGAGGTTCTCGCTCGCCAGCGTGCCTTGACCACTACCCGAGCCCTCCGACAGCGTTTCGGGTGAAGGGCCGAAATAGGTGACATCCACGGGGCTGAGCGAGAGGTCGAGTCCACCGATGAGCTGAACGCGGTCGCTCAACTGGTAGCGCCACTCGGAGCGCGAGTACGTCTGGAGAATGTTGGCGTCGAAGCGAAACGAATCGCCGATGCCGAAATCGATGTTCACGGGGCCGAACTCGAGAGAAATCGCTTGTTCGGCCTTGTCGCTGATCTTGCGCTGCCAGTCGACCTGGTTGTTGTAGAAGCTGGTGTTGAAGTCGCCCTGTCCGCGAATCGTCGGGTCATCACCAGCGGTTTCCTCGAACAGCAAGGCGAGGCGGTCGTTCGAGCCGTAGGCGGAGATACGAACGCGATCGCGAGGGGTCGGACGAAAGACGAGCTTGAACTGGTAGTCGAGATAGACGGGGGCTTGGCGTACGCCGACATCCGCGTCGTCCGGGATGACGAGGGGAAAGACCAGATCGATCAAGCTCCTGCGAAGGCCACCCGAGATGCTGATCTTGTCGTTGATGGGGCCTTCGGCGGTGACGAAGGTATCGATGAAGGAAAACTCGGCGACGCCATGGAGCTTGTCCTGGGCGGGATCCTTGGTGGTGACCTCGAGAATGCCGCCCGTGCGACGCCCATACCGTACCGAGAAGTTACCGGGGTAGAAGTCGATCTGCTCGATCAGATACGAGTTGTAGACGCTGGTGA
>JBATTM010000306.1:0-4622 GCA_049670545.1 Polyangiales bacterium | reverse complement strand
CCTGAGCAGTGTGCGGAACGAATCCTCTGCGGCGTTTCCGCTGGCGATCGGACGATCGTCGTCACACAGACGGCGAAGGTGATGTGGTGGCTGGAGCGCTTCAGTCCGGCCCTGATGGCACGATTCGGGCGGCTCTACATGGACCGCGCGAGGCAACACCGTGTCGACTGATTGGGTACGCGCGTGCCGCGGTGCGGTCTCGTCGGTCGTTTCGCCCTCGGTCGCGAACCAACCGAGTCGGCTCCGGTCGCGGATCGATCGGCTCGCACGGACCCGTGGCGTCCCAAGCTGGTACGACCGCTTCGAGCCCGATCGCATCCGGACCGCTGCGGGCGATCTGCACGTCGATGTCGTAAAGGGTTCGTCCACCGGACGAACCCTCGTGTTCATGCCCGGGACCAATGCGTACACGTTGCTCTATGGCGAGTTCCTCGTTGCGATGGCCGAACGAGGATGGACGATCGTCGCCTTTGATCCACGCGGTCACGGCCGGAGCCACGGGGCGCGCGGCTCGTACACGATTGCCGAGCTCCTCGACGACTACGCGGCAGCGGTCAGCTACGCCCGTACTCGTTTTTCGGGGCCACTGGTCGTCGCTGGATCGAGTCAAGGGGGTATCACGGCGTTCTACTACGCCTTGTCGGACGACTCGGTCGACGCGGCTGTCTGCCACAACCTGGCCGACCTTTCCGACCCCGGCAGCGTCGAACTCACGCGGTTCGGTTCGCGGGGCCATTCGCTTCGTCCCTGGATCGAACGGTTCGCGCGCCACTTCCCGGAGGCCCCAGTGCCCATGCAGGCCTACCTCGATCTTCGGCGCGAACCGATCCGCGGTCAGCCACACGCGCTTCACGTTCTGCTCGAAGATCCGCTGATCCCGTGGTTCGTCCGCGCCAAGACCCTCGCGTCGCTCGGCAGCGCAGTCCCACCACGCCCGATCGAGACGCTCAGTGTTCCCACGCTCGTACTCCAGGCAGGAGACGACACGATCTTCCCGACCCGATACATCGAGGGATTGGTCGACCGCATCCCCAAGGCCGAAGTCGAGATCTTTCCCGGCCTACCTCACTACATGATCGTGGATCACGTAGACATCGTCGTGCCTGTGGCTGCTGCCTGGCTAGAGCGATCGCTTGGGGCGACGCGCGAGTCGAATCGCAGCCAATAATTCGGCCCCCACCAAGCTCGCTAGAACTCGCGTGTTTCGCCGATCTCTAGCAGCCAGCTGTTCTCGTCCCCGAGCGGCGTCTCCATCGCCGCTGCGCGAAACCGGCGGGGCGGTTCGTCGAGTGGCTCGTCCGAGAGGTCAAAGGTGCCGTAGTGCATCGCGATTGCCCGTTTGGCGCCGAGGTCGACGGCTGCCTGCACCGCCTCTTCAGGGTTCATGTGAGACCACTTCATCATCTCGGAAGGCTCGTAGGCGCCGATCGGGACCGCGACGAGATCGAACGGACCGAGGCTCTGTGCGATCCGCGCGAAACCTTCGAAATAGCCAGTATCACCAGAGAAGTAGAAGCGGCGTCCGGGCCCGACGACTGCCCACGACGCCCACAACGCCTTGCGGTCGTCGCCGATGCCGCGCTTGCTCCAATGCTGAGCGGGCAGGGCGTAGACGCGAACGTCCCCGTGTCCCCGCGACTGTCCCCAGTCGAGCTCGACGACGTTGTCGATCCCGTTGTCACGAAGAAGTGTGCCGTTGGCGAGGGGCACATAGAAGACGGTCGTGGTGTCTCGTGTTGCCAGCGCGGTGAGCGACCCGAGGTCGAGGTGATCATAGTGGTTGTGCGAAACGACGACGAAGTCGATCTTGGGCAGGTCTTCGATGGCGATTCCCGGGGGGACGAATCGCCGCGGCCCCGCGAACGATACGGGGCTTGCGGTTTCGGACCACGTTGGGTCGGTGAGGAAGGTCACCCCGTCCATCTGCACGAGCAGAGTTGCATGGCCGACCCAGGTGACTGTCGGCACACTGTTCTTTGCGTTGTCGCGAAGAAATTGGCCGTCGTTGTCGACCCGGGTGGGTGCGCCAGGTCGTTCCTGGAACGAACCCATCACCCGCCGCACGAAGAACGGAAGACGAACGCCCAGCGTTCCGTGCGGAAGGTCGCCGATCCAGTTGGTGAACAGACCCTCGTCGTCACGTGGGGCGGGGCCGAGCGCGTTAGTAGTAGGATCGGGTGGAGGGTCGAGGGCGTCGACTGTGCCCACCGCCATCGTGGCAAGTAGTACCGCAGCCCATACGCCCCGCCAACCTCTGCGCGGCGGGCGACGTTCCACGTTCATTGGCCTCGGCCACACCGTTGCGTCGATAGCACGGAACGTCGGGGCGCGTCAGTCGCCGCCTGCCCCGGGGGGCGCCGTGCGCTCGTATCGCCAACCGTGATTAAGCATGTAGAGTCGATGCCGTGGTCCCGGTTGATCGAAGTCTCGATCAACGTACCCCGCGTCGCCTTGATAGAGCGAAACGACCCCATCAGGCCGCGCGATTGGTCTCGGAACGAATCGCTCGAACGGTTGGCGCTGCGCGGCGGTGACCGCCTGCTCGACGGACGGCATCGAGTTCAGCCACATCAGACTGACGAAGGTCGGCGGTGGAAGCTCGATGGCGCCTGCGGCGCGTCTCTCGAGGGCCGCCCTGGGGGGTGCCCACCAATGCTGCTTGATCTCTCCGTCGTCCACCACGACGTCGCCGTTCGGTGCGTCGGCGAGAAAGAACCAAGTGCTGAAGCGCCGCGGCAACCCAGGAGGCGTGGTCCAGTGAGAAAGCGGAACGAGAGACTCCGTGCGGAGTGGCAGCGAGGTCTCTTCGAGGCTCTCCCGGACGGCGGCCGCCCTTGCTGCCTGCTCGCTAGAAGCATCAGGGCCATGCTCGGGCGAATCGGTCGCCTCGACACGGCCTCCGGGAAACACCCATGCGCCGCCGTGAAACACGAGTTTCGAGTTGCGTTGAACCAACAAGACCTCGAGTCCATGCGCGGCGTCGCGAACGCAGATCACGGTCGCGGCCGGATGGACGGGAACCTCGGTTCGCTCGCTCATCGGACTGCGATCGCACCGTTTGCACCCGTACGCCAGCCGCGCGAGAGGATTCAGCGCGCGAGAGCGTTCTGCACGTAGGGGTCGGGCCGAAGGAGAAACTTGTTCTTGTTGTCCGAGTTGAGGAAGAACCAAGGCTTGCCGTCGTGGATCGTGAATATACTCAGGGTGCCGGTCGTGCGTTGCCGGCTCTCGGAGAACGCGACGGGGTCGAACGTCGAAAACGGCGGCACGTATCTCGAGGGTTGGCCCGCGAACTTCGAGGCAGCGGCCTTGTTGGTCATCTGATAGACGACCCCCTGATATCGGTACTGCAGACTCGGCGATCCTTGGACGAGGCGTCCGCTCTCGACGATCGCAACCGGGCAGTGACCGCCGAGCGCCGTATCGCTCTCCGCAACACGTTCTGACCTCGGGAGCGGCTCGAGCACAGTGTGCTGGGTCCCAATCGGCGCGCGCGAGGCTCCGACAATCCTGCGGGTCGAGGGGTCTTGCAGGAACACCACGACGCCCAAGTTTGCAGCCGTCCACTCCCCTCGAATCGGGATCCGGGTGGATACTCGGCGCTCGCTCGTATCGCCGGGCCGTATCGTCCCGACGTCTTCGAGTCGTCGTACCACGAAATCGTTTCTCAGGGCCCGTCCGCGATTTTCTCCTCGACGCACGTCCGTCGAGAGTCCGGTTTCGTACACGACCACATTCGCCACGACGCCCGGTTGCTCCGCGCGCATTGTTGCGGTTGCTTCGACGTACAGCAATCCGCCCACGGGACGTGCCTGACTGATTTCGATCGAACCGCCGCCTCCGCTTGCGGCCGCCTGACCGACGGCGCTTCGAATGCACCGTTCGTTCGAGCCGACACAGTCATGTTCGCCCTGTACGACGATTTGGGGGGTGTAGGTTCGATTCGCGGAGAGGGCGGCGCGATACGCCCGTTGGCGCGCGGACCACTTCGATGACGAGAATGGGTCTTTCCAGCCAATGTCGTTCCAATAGTCGACATGGAACGAAAGCGGGATGATCTCGATCGAGCCTTTGTCATGGCCGAGGTCCGAGAGCAGCTGGTCGGCAGGCGGACAGCTCGAGCAGCCCTGCGACGTGAAGAGTTCGACGAGGACCGCGTCTGCGGCGGCCGGTGGTGCAGTCAGGCCGAGCAACGCGAAGGTCACCACTAAGACAAGCAAAGGTTTGTTGTGCATGAGGTCCCGTACGCCCAAGGTCGACTGAAGTTTCGTCGTGTATCCCCACAACGATTTCGCCCCCGAAACCATCGGCTTCGGGGGCGAAACGAACCGTCTGTGCGGTCGCGTTATGGGCTGTCGGCAGTGTCGACGATATGGAATTCGACTCGCCGGTTGAGCGCGAGCTCTTCTTTGGTCTGTGCGTCGGGTACGAGTGGATCGGTCGACCCGAGTCCCTTGGCGACCAAGCGTGACCTTCGAACTTTGCCACGGCCGACGAGGTAACGAACGACCGTGTCGGCACGCTTCTTCGAAAGGCGCAGGTTGAAGTTCGCATTTCCGGTGCGGTCGCTGTGACCCTCGACCCGTATCTTCTTGATCTCCGGGTGCGCGTTCAACACCGCC
>JBATTM010000305.1:0-8927 GCA_049670545.1 Polyangiales bacterium | reverse complement strand
CGACCCAATGCCACTGTGCGACGCTGGCGACGCGTCGACACCCTCGGGGACGCAAGCTCTCGAAACGACTCCGTGGCCCACGCGCTGGAGGCGATCGGTGACCGCTGGAGCATGCACATCGTGCACGAAGCGATGAGGGGGACACTTCGGTTCGCCGAATTGCAGGGGGTGCTCGGAATCGCGACCAACACGTTGACCCAACGACTACGGTCTCTCTGTCGGGAGGGCGTGTTGGTCCGCGGCCCGGGCGAGGGTCGCGGCAGCACCGGGTATGCGTTGACCGATGCCGGAAGGGGCCTGCTCCCGGTGTTACTGAGCATTCGCGCGTGGGGCGCCCAGTGGCGCGGGGTCGGAGAGAGCTGGCGTATCGTTCACCGTGACTGCGGGGGCGCGTTCGAAGTCGAGTGTCGCTGCGACGCTTGTGAAGAGCTCATCGATCCACGACAGGTGCGAGTGGAGGCGCCGCAGGATTGACCCAGGCCGAGTCGCGCGGCATGCACGTGGATGCCAGGACCGTTGCGCGTGGTCTCGTTGCTCCCTTCAGCCACTGAGATCGTCTGTGCGCTGGGCGCCGCCGAGGAGCTCGTCGGCGTGTCACACGAGTGCGATTTCCCAGAACATGTACGAGGTCTTCCCGTCGTGACAGGGTCACGAGTCGAAGACACCGGCTCGAGCCGAGGGATCGACGACGCGGTTCGGGCCGTCGTCGAGAGCGCACTGAGCGTGTACGCCGTCGACGATGCTCTTCTTGGGTCGCTCGCGCCCGACCTGGTGATCACCCAAGACCTTTGCGAGGTATGTGCTGTGTCGCTCGACGACGTTCGAGCCGCCGTCGCACGTCTCGCGCAAGGTGACGATGTGCGCATTGTCAGCCTACGCCCCACGCGGCTCGGAGACATTTTCGAGGATGTGGTGCGCGTCGCCGATGCGCTCGACCGGAGGGCCGCAGGAGAAGAGTTGCACGTCAATCTGAGAGCACGAATGGAAACGATCACCCACCGCGCGTCGACTTCCGCGACGCGTCCCAGGGTCGCCTCCCTCGAGTGGATCGACCCGATCATGCTCGGCGGCACGTGGATGCCCGAAGTGATCGAGGCGGCTGGAGGCATGGCGATTGGCAGCGTGGCTGGAGGTCCAGCACCAACCGTGACCCCAGAGACCCTCGCGGCGCTCCACCCCGACGTGGTGGTGATCAAGGCGTGTGGGTTCTCGCTCGAGCGCACACTTCGGGAGCTCGATGCCCTCGAGCGGGACGCGCTCGGTCAACTGCCTTCGACGACCCGGGTGTATGCCACCGACGGGAACGCGTTCTTCAATCGCCCTGGCCCGCGGATCGTCGAGTCGATCGAAATCATGGCCTCCTGCGTTCACCCGGTGGTGTTCTCTGATTTCGCCGAACGACACGCAGCAGTCGTAGAGAGACTGCGATAATCGGCAGCGGAGCTGCAGGCTCACGCACCCGATCACCGGATCGCCTGTGGTAGAACCCACCTCATGGCGAAAGTACTCTACGAGAAAGACGGTCGGATCGCGCGGATCACCCTCAATCGGCCGAAGGTCATGAACGCGATCGACAACGACCTCCCGGTGGAGCTTGCAGATTGCGTAACACGCGCCAACTCGGACGAGGGGGTACACGTGATCGTGCTCTCAGGTGCGGGGCCCGCGTTCTGCGCCGGATACGACTTGACGTACTACGCAGAGGCGACGGGGTCTCAGACTGGCACACAGGAAATGCCCTGGGATCCGATGAAGGACTACCAGTTCATGATGCGAAACACACAGCTCTTCATGTCGTTGTGGCGCTCCTATCGACCTGTTGTCTGCAAGATTCAAGGGTACGCGGTAGCGGGCGGGTCGGACATCGCGCTTTGCTCCGACCTCATCGTGATGGCCGAGGACGCGAAGATTGGGTACATGCCCGTCCGCGTGTGGGGGTGCCCGACGACCGCGATGTGGGTGTACCGGCTCGGGCCCCAACGGGCGAAGCGGATGGTATTGACGGGTGACAAGATCGACGGACGCGAGGCAGAGCGCATCGGCCTCGTCCACAAGGCCGTCCCGGCATCCGAGCTCGATGCGGAGGTAGAAGCCCTCGCGGAGCGCATCTCCACGATCCCGGTCAACCAACTGATGATGCAGAAGCTCGTCATCAATCAGGCGATAGACGCGATGGGGCTTCCACAGACGCAGATGTTTGCGACGGTATTCGACGGGATTACACGGCATTCGCCCGAGGGCGTTCATTTCAAGGATCGCGCGGTCCAAGTCGGATGGAAGCAAGCCGTCCAAGAGCGTGACCAAGGAACCTTCGACTGGACCGCCAACCGCCCATTCCCTCCGCCGAAGAAAATTAACCCTACGTAAAAGGGGACTGTCCCCTTTTACGTAGGGTTATCCCCTTTTACGTAGGGTTAATTCTTGGGCGGGGGGGAGCGCCATAGGGTGGCGAGGATGAGGGAGGGGATGGCGAGGAGTTGGATGAGGGCGGCGTCGACGAGGAACATGGCTTCGAGTGAGGCGGCGGGGGCGTCGATGGTGTTGACCATGGCGAGGGCAATGGAGAGGAAGAGAAGCTCCCGCGCCGGGATGAACGGTGTTCTCGAGACGACCAGTTGGATGACCAGGAGGTTGATCCATGCCCCGAAGCTGACTTCGGGAATCGCCGCCCACCACTGAAGGCCCAGGAGCACGAGATTGCCGCCGGCGCGTATCGTGTGAAAGCCGAGGATCCGGCGCATGGTCGGGGTGTCGACACCGAGGACCTTCCCGCGAAAGCCGACGATGACCACGCTGAGGACCGCACTCGCGAGAGTCACGCCGACGATGAGCGCCACGACCCGCGGCTCCACGCCGTCGAGCACCGATCGGTCACCGAACGCGAGGTACGCGCCGAATACGATGACGGCGACCCCGTTGGCGGCCGCGGCCGAGAGCAGCGTGACGTCTTTGACGGCCGAGAACGCACTTCGATACCCGATCTTCAAGTTCTGCGCGGCCCACACCAAGAAATACGCGTCGCCGGACGCACCCGCGACCGAAGAGTTCATCAAGCGCTTGACCAAGAAAACCCCGAAGTGTCGGAACAGGTTCACGCTCCACGCTGCCGAGTAGCAAAGCACCTCGGTTACCGGAAGCAGCATGTAGCGCGCGGTAAGGCACAGATAGAACCACGGCGAAGTCGGCAGCGACCGAAGCACCAGCGGCCAATCGAGCGCCCGTAGTTGCCGAAACAAGAACCACGCGATCGTCGTCACCACGGCAAGCGCGAAAAGCCTGCGCGCGAGCTTCTTCACCCGGTCTGGAACCGCATCGCTCACGCCCGACCCCCACGCTACGAGCCGCTCGAGCATCGGCACCTCAATCGCGATAGCGCGCAGTCACCAATGCGCTCAGCGCGACCATGGCGCTCGACCGCTCATACCCGAACAGGTTGACCATCGCGTTGAGGGTTCGCTGGGCGCCCTCACGCAAGTCCGGTTCGAGTGACTCGTCGTCTTCGAGCAGAGACACAGCGGCACGACCGATGTCGCCGATCTGCCCTCGGCGTTCATCGAAGTAAGATTGGCGGAGTTGCTCAATGTAGCGAGGGAACAGCTCTTCGTAGTCGACGTCTGTATCGGGGCGATCTATCGCCCAGGCCGCGATCGCCGCAAGCAGATCATTGCGGAACGCACGCGCATCATCGACGCCGAGATTCTCTTCGACTCTCTTCATGAGATCGAGGTCCGGCTCCTCGTCCTGGCCGGTCACTTCGTTGTGAACGCGCTCTTGTTTCACCGAGTGGGAGACGTGGGTCACGTATCGGTCGAACAACGTGAGATGACTGCCCTGGTCGATGAGGCCGCTCGCGGCCCGCAATTCACTTTCGACGATGTCGAGCCAGCGATCGCGAACAGCGTCCACGAAGCCGCGGTGATCTCGATACGGACCATCGCGCTCCTCCTTCAAGAAGTCGTAGTCGTCGCGGTCACAAAACTCCTCCGCGTGCGCTAGGAAGGTAACCGGCGACACGCATGGATCGGTCGGGTCAGACGCCGCCTCGAGCAACAGCATCCGAATTTCACGAGGCGACGCACCGCTCAGGCCCTCATACTCACCAGCCGACGAGCCCTCGGCCACGATCTCGTCCATCCCGCCTCGGAGTATCTTCGCCTCGTCCGCCTCGAAGCGGGAGGGAATGAGCCCGTCGGCGATCAGGTCTGCTCGCTCGAGCGGAGATAGTGATGTGGCGATCGTGCCGAGATCGCTGTTGGCGAACCGGGACGCGTCAGGACGGCGGAGGCGAGTGAGCACCGCCCACAGTGCGGCCACATACGTGGTGTGAGGTGCGACGTGCCTCGGCACCTGCGGAACGATCTGCCCGTCGTAGATCTCTCGCTCACGATGCACATCGAGCAGGTACGACATCCGAATCCGAAGGATGCGTCCACGAAACGAGTTGTACTCGGGGTGCTGACGAAACGCGTGGAGGTGGAGCTCGTTGGAACTCGCCATCATCACCGCGTTGATCGGAAGGTTGGACATCGTCAGTGACACTTCGCCGTTTTCGATCGCCAGAAGCAAGTACTTCCAGGCATCGAGAGGCCGCTTGAGCAGGTCGCTGTATTCGACGATGCCACCCGAGGCGTCGACCAACTCCCCAAAGGGCTCGAAGAGCGTCAGCGCGCTGAGCGACGCGGGCAGCGACTCGATCGAGCGGTCGGCGGTGATCTGACGTTCCGACGCGTCGACGGACATCTGCGGCCCGATCGTCACTGCGCCCACCCGATAGCGGCGCGAGATGTAGAAGCGCTCGACTTGAATGTGAGCAAGCACGCGGTCGAGGTCGCCGCGATACGCGGTGAGCAACGCCTGGAAGATCTGCTGGTTCTTCCTTCCGAGCTGTCCGCTCCACACCCAGTCGGGTGCTGCTTCCTGAACAGCGCCGAAATCATACGCCTCTGCGATCAACCGTTGGCGCACGGGGCGCGGCAGGAGAAGTAGAGGGTGCTCGCGAACCGAACTCTGCAACTTGGCGATGATCCGCTCTTCCGGCAGATGGGCGAAGCTGTCGCCTTGACCGAGAGCATCGGATGAAGTGCTGAAGCCGATTCCCGAACCCTCTCGTGCCCGCGGGAAGATCCACGAGAATCGATAGAGCGCCCCTTCGTCCGTGTCCGAGTAGGCCTCGAGGCCACTGATGAGGCAGGCCGTGAACGTCGACTTCGCGCTCCCGTTTGGGCCATGGAGGAGGACCAATCGGTTGGCTCGCCCTTCCCGCTCGAACCCTTCGAGAATACGGTAGAACGCATCCTGGGTGGCTTCGTGCCCGGCGAGGCGATCACGTTGCTTGATCTCGGCGTGGTGCCCCCCCTGCTCGACGCCCCCCATTTCGAGGTCGAACACTTTCCACCGCTTGATGGTACCCGTCGGGCGCTCGACGTCGTACGACCCGAAGAAGTCCATGGTGTCTTTCAGATAGCGAGCCGCGTCCCGTGTGTGGCGCCGAGGATGCTGTTGCACGAGTTCGAGGTACTCGCGGAAAGAGAGGACTCTCTTCTGAGCCTCGAAGCGCGCTTTGACTTCTTCTCGAATCGCCTCGAGCGCGCCCTTGAGCCCCCCTTCGCTCATCTCACTCCACCTTGACCTGCATCGCAAGGGTGCGGCGTTCGAGGACGCAGTTCTCATCGGTGCACATCGCGAATGACACGTCACACGTCACTTCGTGGCTACCGGCTTTGGCCGGCTCCACGCCTGCAACGAAACGTGCGTTGGTGTCTGTGAACTCCTTCGCGTCGTCTTTGCTCAGGGCATCGCGCTGCAACCCGACGTCGGGGCCCGCCCTGAGGTCGATACGGATGGGATAGTCCTGATTGACATGCCACTCCCCGCGCCCTTCGAGTGCAATCGCGACCTCCCCGGCTTTCCCGACGTTGTACCCATCTGCCTGCGGTACGACCTCGAGCAGGAACGCGTCGGTCTCGAGTCGCGGCCCGGGCGGCCCTGTCTCCGCTGCCGGCGAGGGCACCGCGTGCGCCGCATGATCGGTGTGACCCTCTTCGGCCGGAGCTGGAGCGGTGCTCTTGCACCCGGCGGTCGCGAGGCCGATCAGAAGGATCGACACCAGGATAGGGAACTGGCCTGACAATGGGGTACGCATGATCATCAATACTCGTAGTCTACGACGCGGGAGGAGGTTACGTCGAACTCTCGTCTCGCCATCTCACGGGCTCACGACCTCCACCTGCGTGCGATCGTCTCCGGGTGGTGGGTTCGAGAAAAACCTCACCTTCTCTCGGACCGCCGCCGAATTCGGGGAAAGGTGCCACCGGGGGATGGGCCCGCCCGATCCTTCGTTCGCTTGCCACTTGACGAACGTCACGAATGACCCGCCCAGGAGGCGGTCTTCGTTCGCTTGGACGCTCCGAAACCCGGGCTCGTCATCGTGAACCCGAAGCACGATCTCGGTAGGCAGAGCACCCTCGAGCACTTCGGTCACCTCGACGGTCAGTCGATATCCAGAACCCCGACGATCTTTGTCACCGCTGATCGAGGTGACCCGGATGATCGCGATGCCATCGGATCGTGTGACGCGGCTCTCGAAATCGCCTCGCCACTCGCTCTCCACGATCGCCGGCTTGTCGATGAAGTCCACGGCGTTGTCGAACGCCTGCGCGTCATCCGGCGTGAACTCGACGCCGGCCGCGGTGGTGGCTCCCCCCGCACACGCAGCGGATGCAACACAGATCCACAATGCCCCCATGCCCCGAATTCGCACGAGGAAGACTCTAGCACGCCGCGGCGGCGCTGAGCGCGGCTTGATCCAGCGGCGCGTCCCAAAGCGCAACCATGTCGTCCGGAAGCGGCGCAGACAAGGTCGTCGGCTCACCTGTGGTCGGATGGTCGAACGTGAGCGTATGCGCGTGCAACGCCTGCCTCTCGTGGCCTAGACGGCTCGCAAGGGCGGGGGTCATGCCCGTGTCGATGTAGTCGAGAAAAGGTTGCACGCCCTCGGGCCCATACAGCTTGTCACCTACGATCGGAAACCCGAGCGCGCTCAAGTGCACGCGCAACTGGTGTTGGCGCCCGCTCTCCGGAGCCAACGAGACGAGCGTCCGATCCGCGTGTCGTGCCAGTACGCGATACCGTGTCACCGACGCGTAGCCCTCTCCCTCGGGCGCCACCTCCATGAGGATGTGCAGCCCTTCCTTGGCCTGATCCATGGGAAGATCGATGCGCCCCTCGTCATCTGGAATCGTCCCTTGCACGATCGCGACGTAGCGCTTGCGAACGCGACGGTTCTCGAACGCGTTCTTCAGGCGCCGTTCCGCCTCGACCGTTCGGCCGCACAAGAGCAAGCCGCTCGTCTCGCGGTCGAGGCGATGCGCAATCTGAGGTGCATCGTCGCCGAAACGTTGGCGCAGAAGGAACGTCAGCGTGTTCTTGTGGTACGTGGCGGACGGGTGGACCGGCAACCCCGAGGGCTTGTTGACCGCAAGGACCGCCTCATCCTGGTAGAGCACGTCGAAGTAGAGGGGCACGATGGGCTCCTCGAACGCGGGACGCACCAGGATCACGATCTCCCCGGTTCGCACCCGCTCGCTCGACCGGCGACGACTGCCATCCGCTCGATACGCACAGCCCTTGACGATCTCCTGCGCCCTCGTGCGCGAGAGCCGCGGAATCCGGGTTTGCACGAATTGATCGAGTCGTTGGCCCGCTTGCTCCGGAGCGACCGAGAACGTCAGCAATATCGAGGACGGGTCGCACCCTGGGGGCAGCGCGACGACCGGGCGTGCTCTACGCGGCCTTGACAACCTTACCTGTGCGGATGCAGCGCGTACAGGCCATGACCTTGCGGATCTGCCCCTCCACGACCGCCCGCACGGATTGCAGGTTGGGCTGCTGCCACTTCCGGGTCTTGATGTTGGAGTGGCTCACCTTGTGAGCTTTGTGGCGGCGCTTGCCGCAGTAATCGCATGTCTTGGCCATCGCTGTATTCCCCGCTGAAGGGACGCGCGATGTAGCACTGGTGTACTCCTGTCGCAACAATGCGGCCTCGCGCGCGACCCCGAACGAAGATACAACACAGGAGCATGCGGGCGGCGGGGACGGTCACTGGATTGTTGGTGCTCGGAACATTCGTGATTCCAGGTGCTTACCTGCCGAATGCCGAAACGCACTCAGCCGTCTCTGTCGGCGACATGGCCCACCCTGGAGGCCCCGATGAAGAGACCCAAGGCTCCGCGAGCCTTACGGGGCGCATCTACGGACCGGACGGTAAGCCGCTTCCAGACGCAGAGGTATCGCTCGCGGGCAGCGGGTTTTGGCCCCCGCGGATGGTTCGTAGCGACGGGGCAGGCCGTTTCCGGTGGGCGAATGTCCCTGCCGGTGTCTACGAACTCTCCGCCTCTCACGGACAATTGGCGTCGCTTCCACTCGACGGAATCCTCCTCGACCCGGGGGCCCAGCGGGTATTCGCCCTGCGCCTCGTAGAAGGCTGGACCCTCACGGGCGAGGTCCACGACGGACAGACCGGTCGCTCGATTGCGAACGCGGAGATCCACGTCGCGGCGGGGCTGCTCGGGGCATACTCGCGGGATGCGCGAAGCGATGCGGCAGGCAGATTCGAGGTTCCTGGCATCGTCGGGGAAGGCTCAACCCTGTACCTGGAAGCACCGGGCTATGTCGCGGTGGGTCCCCTGCACGCATCGTCGCAAAGCCCCGCCATCGAAGTTCGAATGGAGCGGGCGGCCAGCCTTCGCGGGGTTGTCGTCGACGATCGGGGTCAACCGATCGCGGGCGCCATCGTGCGCGCGTTCGGCAGCAACATCGCAGCGCTCGGACCCGTAGAGGCCACCGATTCGCTCGGTGTCACCGCCGGCCCGGTGCCCCCGATCTCAGCCACTGGCACCCGGCAAGTCGCACTCGCCGACGCGGTCTCG
>JBATTM010000304.1:0-2005 GCA_049670545.1 Polyangiales bacterium | reverse complement strand
GAAGAGGCCCAGCGGACGTACGGAATCGAGCTCCGCCCTTGGGATGCGCTCGACGACTTGGACGGTGTCATCCTCGCGGTCCCGCACGCCGAGTATCTTGAGCGTCTGGAGCACATCGTCGGCGCTGTTCGTCAGGGCGGCGTCTTCATCGATGTCAAATCGCTGATCGATGCCACCCAGCTCCGCACCGACCTCCGCTATTGGAGCCTCTAACTAGAAGAGGCGTTCCGGCACGAAGATGATGTCGCCCGCCGCGACTTCGATGTCTTTCGCTTGGCCGCGGGTGACCCGTTCGACGGGAACCCGATAGCGCACGGTCTCATCGCCGACGCGCCGCGTGACGACCGTTCCGTCTCGATCCGCGAGGGATGAGAATCCACCCGCCATGCTGATCGCCTGCACGACAGTCATCCCCGGCTCGAGCGCGAACGCACCCGGGTTCGCGACCGCACCGACGACGCTGATGCGCTTCGACGCGTAGTTGTCGACATACACCGAGACATGGGGATCTCTGAGAATCTCCCCGTCGCGGAGCTCAGTCTGGATCTTGGCGGCAACTTCGGTTGGCTCGAGGCCTGCGACTTCGATGGGTCCGAGGAGCGGGAACCCGATCGTGCCGTCGGTCGCGACCTGGTGCTCACCGGAAAGCGACTCTTCCCCAAAGACTCGGACGGAGAACAGGTCTCCGGGGCCTAGCGTCGTGGCAGCGTTCGACGGAGGCGGGATCTCGGTCGTCTGCACGTTGCGGCTTCGGCACGCGCTCGATGACCCCAGGAGCAGGAGCCCAATTAGTAGAAGATACGGAGGCCGATCCATGCCTGGACTTTCTGGTAACTGCCGGTCGGGTCGACCAAGGGTGCCAGACCGATGAACTCGAAGTCGGTGAAGTCGGCCAGGTACGAGACTTCGGCGAAGATCGAGATCCACGCGCGGAACCGATACTCCCCCCAAAGCGCAATTCGGGTACGAATGTCTTTGCGCTCCAGTTCCGTGCCGACGGGTGTCCCATCGGGACGGAGCGCCAATCCGGACTTGTCGAACGACACCCACGCCCTGAGCCCCACCGACAGTGCTCCAGCGGCGATGAAAGTCGTGTTGAAGTGCAGCCGATTCATGAGGGTGAAGTTGCCGATGAACGACGGCAGGACGTCCCGCGTATAGCCACCATCGACCTTGATCGATGGCCGCGGTGCCCAGCGAAGCTCAAAGCGTGCGGTGACGTCGTCGAAGTCTTGCAGTGTCTGATAGAAGCCGGCCGCGTACCCGACGAATGCCGTGAGCGAGAGGGTGTTCGTGAGGGCACCGTTGTACCCGATCTGATTCCTGACACGGTTGTTGTCGGACAGCTCGGTGGGTGAGGATGCGACGAGCTCTGGGTTGACGAAGTCCTGATGGGCGTACTCGACTTCATAGACGAGGGCCGAGCTGGGGAAGAATCGCCAACTCAGTTGCGCCGGGACCCGGTGCGTCATGTTGTTGGCGTACGCATAGAGGAATGAGTCGAAGAACTCGAGGCTATTGGTGTACCCAACCCGCCCCTCGAGAACCTGACTCCGGCTCCGCCCAATGAAGTCGATCGAGGCGTTGTTTAGGTTGCGTCCGTAGCTGATGGTCTCCCCCGTCAACGTGTTCGGGTCGGAGAACGGCTGCACCAATCGCCGGTAGTCATCGTGAATTTGAAGCGAAAAAACACGAGAGGGGTTGTAGGCAAAGTCGACGTGCGCATCGACGCCGACGTTGTCGCGCACCCGGTCGTTGAAGTAGTGGTAGTAGCTGGCACCCAGGCCGCCGCGGAACGTGATCTTCTGCGGCTTCGCGACGTTGCTCTCGCCTTCGGACTGGCGCTGCGAGCTCATCGTGGCGAAATCGAGGTAGCCGGTCAGGCGTAGAATGAACGAGTCTTCTTTGTTGGTCTCTTGTAGGAAGACGTTGTTGTCGTATCCACCGTCGATCGCCAAGCCAGGATGCAACACGAACCGCCCCGTCTTGAAGCCCGGGCCTTCGT
>JBATTM010000303.1:0-10525 GCA_049670545.1 Polyangiales bacterium | reverse complement strand
ACGCCCTCTTCGATCGTCAGCGGATCATCCCCAAGGGCATTCTCGAGTGCGGATCGCACTGGCCCGGAGACATCGCGTAGGCACGACTCGAGGGTGCTCGTCATGATGCCGCCAATCGTGATTGTAGTGCGTCTACCTTTGGACGTAGCGACGGGTCGACGAATTCGGGCGCGGCAAGATGACGAGGATACACGGGAAGACGGGGTCGGAGTGCGAACCCGGCTGTTTCGCACTCGTCGGCGAGGCGATCCAATACCGGCCACGGGTGCCGTGGGTTGATGTAGTCCGGGCTGACCGGTGAGATGCCCCCGAAATCGTTGATGCCTGCGCGGATCAGCGTCGCGGCAGACGCGGGGCTCAAGTTCGGAGGTGCTTGGACGCTCACGTCGTCGTCGAGAATCAGGCGTGCAAGCGCCACGGCACGTGCCAAGTCACCTTCGCTCGGCTCGACGGCTCCTCCCATGGGTGTCGATGGATGCGCCCGAAAATTTTGGACGATCACTTCTTGGATATGACCGTGCTGGCGGTGCAGCGAGCGAATCGCGAGCAACGTGTCGATCCGCTCGGCCTCGGTTTCGCCGATCCCAACCAAGAGCCCCGACGTAAACGGAATGCGAAGTTCACCGGCCTCCTGCGTCATTTGAATCCGTCTCGCGGGCCGCTTATCGGGCGCCTTGTGATGCGGCATACCCTTCTCGCAAAGTCGCTCGCTAACCGTTTCGAGCATCAGCCCAAGGCTGATGTTCACCGGACGGAGCCTGATCATGTCCTCTCGCGTGAGGATCCCCGCATTGGTGTGCGGTAGGAGCCCCTCTGCGATCGCCTGTTCCGCCGCCCAGTGGAGATACTCGACAGTGCGCTCGTGGCCCCACGTGCGCAGCCGAGCTCGATACGCACGGAAGCCAGTCTCCGGTGTGTCACCCAAACAGAAAAGCGCCTCGATACAGCCCTGTGATTTCGCGCGTGACAACCAGCTGCGAATCTCGACAGGGCTCATCGTCCACTCGCCCTCGTCGCCGGGCGATCGACGAAACGAGCAGTAGTCGCACTGATTGCGGCACAGATTGGTGATCGGAAGGAAGACTTTCGGGGAATACGTGAGCACCCGCCCCCAAGCCCGATCGCGCCGAGCCATGGCGGCGGCGCATAGCGCTGCCGTGCCGACCCCAGCCAGACGGTGGGAGTCTCTGTCGCCGGCCGGTCTGCCAGTCACCTCGGTCAAGATCGCGAGCGCGTCGCTCATTGCATCTTGGCGATAACGTCGTCCGCGAAGCGTTTCAACCCGTCGATGCGTCCCTGCAGGGGTCCTCCCTGCATCGGCGTTCCATACATGAGCCACGGAACCGTGATGATATCGGTAACCCCCTCGTCCTCGAGGCGCTTGAACCCATCTGCGTCCCAGGCGTCCGTCACGACCGCTTGATACTCCATCGGCAGGTGATCGCGGCCATACTCCCTCCTGTACGCCTCGATCTGCCGAACTATCGCGACCAGTTCTTTGGAGGTCAGCATCGCCGAAGACCAGCCATCTCCGTATTTCGCCGCGCGCTTCAAGCCGGGCTTGGAGTGCCCGCCGATGTAGATCGGCACCGGCTTCGTGGGCGCCGGGGTCATCTGGATCTTGCCAAAGTCATAGTGGTTGCCGTGGTACTCCACCATCTCGCCTGACCAAATGAGCCTGAGGATCTCGAGACACTCATCCATGCGTTTGCCGCGTGTCTCGAACTCGGTACCACACCACTTGAACTCCTCGGGAAGCCACCCGAGGCCGGCCCCGAATCCAAACCGATTGTTCGAGATCGCCGCGATCGAAGCGACTTGCTTCGCGACGAGAACGGGGTGACGAACTGGAAGCTTCACCACACTCGTGTAGAAGAAGAGTGTCTTGGTCGCCGCCGCCATCGCCGCCGCGCCTATGAGTGGCTCGATCCACGGGGTCTCTGGCCCCCACATTCGCGCACCGTCCTGCGTGTACGGATACGGCTTGCTGACTTCTTCTGAGAAGAAGATCGAGTCCGGAAGAACGATGGCATGAAAGCCATGCGCTTCAGCGGCCTGCGCGACGGGCACGTAGTCTTCGGGCGGTGCCATCGCGATCGACGCGCTGAATTTCATGGACGGATCGTAGCAGTCGACTCCGACGTGTCGAGACGCCCCAGCACGATCACGAACGCACCGGTCACGTATACGAGCAGGCTGTAGAGGATCGCCGGTATCGCGACGACGATGCTGTCGAGGAGACCTGCGGCAAGTGCGAAGGCAAGCGCTCCGTTCTGAATTCCAACCTCGAGAGTCACGGTGCGGCGCTGCGGTGCAGGGAGCCCTGTGGCAATCGCGATCCCATACCCGATCACCATCGCAGTCACGTTCAGCACGAGCACGGGAAGACCTGCCTGCCTTACGAATCCCGCCACGTCCCCAGCCTGCCTCGCGACGGAACCTACTACGATCAACGCCAGCAGGAGGATCGCGAACCCTTTGACGAGTCGCTCGAGGCGTCGCGCCCATGTGTCGCTCCGGGTACGAATCCACATGCCCAGTAAGACGGGAATCGCCATCACGACGAAGATCTGCACCATCGTATCGAGGATCGGCAGGGCCGGGAGTTCGCCGTCGGTCGCGAACACCTGGGTCGCAACCCGTACGAGGGGCGGGATCGTCACGATGGTCACGAAGCCCGAGACGGCGGTGAGGGTCACCGACAACGCGACGTCGGCACGCGCCAGGCTTGCATACAGGTTGCTGTGCGCACCGCCCGGGCACGCCGCAACCAGGACCAACCCCACCGCGAGTTCGGGTCCGAGGCCGAAGAGCCAGGCCACGCCGAAGCCGAGCGCCGGTAGCACCACGAGCTGTCCCGCAAGGCCTACGATGACCCCACGCGGTTTCTCGAGAACGCGACGAAAATCGTTCCCGACGAGGCCGAGCCCCATCGCGAGCATGATCATGGCGATCGTGAACGGGAGGAAATACTGAACCGCCGCGCTCTGATCCTCCATCAGGCTATGCCCGGTCGCGCGGCACCCGGCCGCTGATCACGCGCAGCACGTTGAACCACGCGACCATCCGCGGCGCGAGCAACGGCTTCCCCGTGTTCATGAACGCAACGCTGATGTCACGCTCCGGGTCCGCCCATCCCAATACGTTGGTGAAACCAAGGTGGCCGAATGCCTTCGCGGTTCGGGGCCCGTAGAAGCTGAGGTTCTTGTTGCCGAGCATGAAGCCCATCGAGAACGGCACCGGTAGCAGGAGAATCCGGTCGACCTGACCCGTGGCTTGCCGAAGCGTCGCACGAACTACGGTCCGCTGTTCGAAGATACGCGTGTCTTCGAAGGCGCCGCCGCAGAGTAGCGTTTCGAAGAATCGACAGATCTCTTCCGACGTTGCAATGATGTTGCCCGAGGGCACGGTCGCCGTCCGAAAGCGAGGGTCGTTGCTCAGGTCGACCAGCTCTCGCATCGACGCGCCGAGCGACTGCTGAATCAGGTTCTTCCCGGGCCACGTGGGGATCGGTCCCGTAAACGCGTCGACCGCGACCTGATCGAGCTGTTCTGGGCTCACCCCATAGTTGAAGTGCGCCATTCCGAGGGGCTGACGAATACTCTCGGTCAGAAAATCCCGAATATGCTGTCCGGTCACGCGCCGAATGATCTCCCCGAGAATGAAGCCGCCAGTCACCGCGTGGTATGCCTGCACGGAGCCGGGCTTGTAGGAAGGCTCGAGGTCGCAAAACCCGGCGACGATTGCTTCGGGCTGACTGAGCAGATCGAGATCGATTGCTTCGCTAGGCGTTGCGGGAATCCCAGCGCGATGCGTGAGGAGGTCACGAATCGTAATGTTGTGTTTTCGCTTCTTCGCGAACTCCGGAATGAACGTGGCAACCGGCTCATCGACATGCAAGCGCTCCTGCTCGTGAAGGAGGTGGATCAGCATTGCCGTGATCGCTTTCGACCCCGAGAAAAAGTTGAAGAGCGTGCTCGGTGTCGCTTTGACGCGCTCGGCGTCAGCCGGATCCTGTGGGCCATTGCCCCGCGCATGACCGATCGCACGATCGAGGATCACTTCGCCCCGACGTCGGATGCAGATCGCGAGCGCGGGATGGAGCCCGAGTTTGTAGAACTGAACTACCGAAGCCCAGATGGCGTCGACGTCTCGTACCGTGAGCCCGACCGCCCTCGGGTCCGTCTCGAGATGGCTCTTCGTCGTGACCTCTTCCGGGTCGAAGGGGTTCACTCGCACCGGAAGCAGATCGCGAAGCCTAGGTCGCTGCACTAGTTGCTCCGCTCGTACCCCAGATTCGGCTGGAGCCAGCGCTCCGCCTGCGCAATCGAGATCCCTTTGCGCCTCGCGTAATCCTCGACTTGATCGCGATCGATGGGTCCCACCGCAAAGTAGCGCGAGTCCGGATGCCCGAGATAGATGCCACTGACGCTCGCCGCTGGATTCATTGCATAGTGTTCGGTCAACGAGATGCCGGCGTCATCGGCTCCGAGGAGCTCCCATAGGCCGGCCTTCTCCGTGTGGTCTGGGCAGGCAGGATACCCGAATGCAGGGCGGATGCCTTGATACTTTTCCGCGATTAGCTCTTCGTTGGAAAACCCTTGGTCTGGCTCGTATCCCCACTCCCGTCGGGCCCTCTTGTGCATGAACTCCGCGAACGCCTCAGCGAGTCGATCAGCAAGCGCCTTGACCATGATCGCGTTGTAGTCGTCGTGATCCCGCTCGTATTGACCGGCAAGCTCTTTGACTCCGAGACCGGTGGTGACGGCAAAGGCCCCCACGTGGTCGGCGACTCCAGACTCGATCGGGGCTACGAAATCCGCAAGGTTGAAGTACGGCTGCTCGTTGGGCTTCGCCGACTGCTGGCGGAGCATGTGAAAACGGATCCGTTCTTCGCGCTGCGCGGCGTCGCTCCATACGACGATGTCGTCTCCATCCCGATTCGCGGGCCAGAACCCATACACGCCCCGCGGAGTCAGAAGCTTCTGTGCAATGATCTGATCGAGAAGCTCGCGACCGTTGTCGTACAGTTCGCGCGCCGCGTCACCGTAGCGATCGTGATCGAAGATCTTCGGAAATTTTCCCTTGAGGTCCCACGCAGCGAAGAAGAACGTCCAGTCGATATAGCCGGCAATCTCTTCCAGGCTCACGTCTTCGACGAGCCGTCGGCCGACGAACGCGGGTGTGGGCAATTCCTGTGAGCGCCAGTCGATCGCGACGCCGTTCTCCCGCGCGACGTCGAGTGAGATCAGCTGGCGATTCTGCCGGTGTTCGAACAGTCGACGAGACTTCTCCTGTTCGCTCCGATTCTTCTCGTCGAACCCGCCTCGACGGTCCTCGCTCATGAGCGACGCCACGACGTTGACCACACGGGATGCGTCGAGCACGTGCACGGTACTTCCCTCATACGAAGGCGCGATCTTGACCGCCGTGTGCTGACGACTCGTCGTGGCCCCTCCGATTAGGAGAGGCATCCTGAGACCTCGACGCTCCATCTCCGAAGCCACGTAGACCATTTCGTCGAGGGAGGGTGTGATCAGGCCGCTGAGCCCGACAATGTCACACCCCCTCTCTTCCGCGGTGTCGAGAATCTGCTCCGCCGGGACCATCACGCCGAGATCGACCACATCGTAGTTGTTGCAGCCGAGTACGACCCCGACGATGTTCTTTCCGATGTCGTGCACGTCTCCCTTGACGGTGGCCATGAGCACCCGCCCCTGGTTCGACCCCTCGGCCCTGTCCTTCTCCATGAACGGTTCGAGATGGGCGACAGCCTTCTTCATCACACGGGCGCTCTTCACGACCTGCGGCAAGAACATCTTACCCGAGCCAAAAAGATCCCCGACCACCCCCATTCCGCTCATCAGGGGCCCCTCGATGACGTCGAGCGGCTTCGGGTACTTTTGACGTGCCTCCTCGGCGTCCTCCGTGACGAACTCGACCACACCGTTGACCAACGCGTGCTTCAGCCGGGCCTCGACTGGCGCATCGCGCCACGAAAGGTCGAGCTTGTTCTTCCTGCCACTGCCCTTGACCGTCTCCGCAAGTGTGACCAATCGCTCGGTCGCGTCTTCCCTGCGATTGAAGAGGACGTCCTCGACGTGCGCGAGCAGCTCCTTGGGCACTTCCTCGTAGACCTCGAGCTGCCCTGCATTGACGATTCCCATGTCCATTCCGGCCGCGATCGCGTGAAAGAGAAACGCCGAGTGCATCGCCTCTCGAACCTTGTTGTTCCCGCGAAACGAGAAGCTCAGATTGCTGACACCACCACTCACCAGCGCCCCAGGGCAACGCTCCTTGATCTGTCGCGTCGCCTCGATAAAGTCGATCGCATACTCGTTGTGCTCTTCGATCCCAGTCGCGACGGCGAAGACATTCGGGTCGAACACGATATCTGTCGGCGCAAAACCCACGCGCGCGATCAGCAAATCGTACGCACGACCGCAGATCGACACTTTTCGCTCGATCGTATCCGCCTGCCCTTGCTCGTCGAAAGCCATCACGACGGCACCCGCGCCGTATCGCCGGACGGCTCGGGCCCTCTCGAGGAACTCAGCCTCGCCCTCCTTCAAGCTGATCGAGTTGACGATGGACTTGCCCTGCACGCACTTCAACCCAGCCTCGAGGACGCTCCATTTCGAGCTGTCAATCATGATCGGCACCCGACAAATCTCCGGCTCCGCACCAATGAGATTGAGAAATCGGGTCATGGCCTGCTCCGAGTCGAGCATGCCCTCATCCATGTTCACATCGATGATGTTCGCGCCGTTTCGGACTTGTTGAAGCGCCACGGAAACGGCCTCGGGATAGTCGTCCTCGGTGATCAGGCGGCGAAACTTGGCTGACCCGGTGACGTTGGTGCGTTCCCCCACCATGATGAAATTCGTTTCGGGCCGAATGACCAGCGGCTCGAGCCCGCTGTAACGTGGGTAGTGAACCTCGCGGGTCGGTGTCGGGCGCGGCTTCATCGCCCGCACGGCCTCCGCGATCGTACGAATGTGGTCGGGCGTGGTTCCACAGCAACCGCCAACGAGGTTGATCATCCCTTCGCCGGCAAAGCCCTGAAGGAGTGTCGCCATCTCATCGGGCGTTTGGTCGTACCCACCGAATGCGTTCGGAAGCCCGGCGTTCGGGTAGCAGTGCACGTAGCAGTCCGCGACGGCAGCGAGATCCTTGAGGAACGGCCGCATCTCCTGCGCACCAAGCGAACAATTGATGCCCACAGCAAGTGGCTTCGCATGCTCGATGGAGAGGTAGAAGGCTTCGACCGTCTGTCCGGAAAGGTTTCGTCCGCTCCTATCGACGATCGTGACCGAGATGACGATGGGGAGGCGAACGTCTCTCTCTACGTACACGTCCTCGATCGCACAGAGCGCGGCTTTCGCATTCAACGTGTCGAAGATCGTCTCCACGAGCAAGAGGTCGACGCCACCGTCGAGGAGCCCTCGAACCTGCTCCGCATACGCATCGCGCGCCTGATCGAACGTCAAGGCGCGGTAGCCCGGATCGTTCACGTCAGGGCTCAAACTGAGCGTCTTGTTGAGCGGGCCGATCGCCCCCGCCACGAAGCAATCCCGATCGTGACTGCGCGAGGCCGTTGCCTCCTTGGCGATCCGGGCCGCAGCCACGTTGAGATCGTAGACGATTTCTTCGAGGTCGTAGTCTGCCTGGGAAAACGAGTTCGCGTTGAAGGTATTCGTCTCGATGATGTCGGCGCCCGCGTCGAGGTACTGCTCGTGAATTCCACGGATGACATCGGGGCGAGTCAGGACCAACAAATCATTGTTGCCCTTCAGGCTCTTCGGGTGGTCCGCGAAACGGTCGCCGCGAAAGTCAGCCTCCTCAAGCTCGGCTCGCTGAATCATCGTTCCCGTCGCACCATCGAAGAACACGATGCGCTCTTCGAGTAACTGGTTGAGTCGTTCTTCGGTCGTCTTGATGGTCATCTTCACGTCTCGGTCTTGCGGGCCGCCGCAGTCATAACCTGAAAGTGTGGCGTACGCCGTTCGCGCGATGTAATCTCGCACTGATCAATGTGCAGCCCGCGGAGAAGCCGCCGAATCTGCTTCACATCGAAGCCTTGATTGAGATGTCCGTACCGTTCGACCACGTCCTCGTGGGGATGGCGCGCCAGGGTTACAAGCACGATTCGACCCGCGGGAGCGAGGACACGGATTGCTTCGCGAACGGCGCGAGCAGGCTGATTCGTGTACGTCAGAACGTGGAACAACAATACCGTGCTGAAGCGCTGGTCTTCGAACGGAAGTGCGTGCATGTCCCCCGGAACGAACGTCACGTGCGGCTGATCGCGCATGCGCTTCTTCGCCGCCGTGAGAAGCTTCTCGCTTTGATCGAGGCCTACATAGCTACGGGCATGCGGCGCAAGTAATTCCGCGGCCATACCGTCGCCGCAGCCCACGTCGAGCACGTCCTCGAGCTCGAGCAGAGACGCGAACCCTCGGCCGAACGCCTCCCAGGTGCGACCCGGGGAGTAATGATGCTCCATCCTCCCCGCGATCGACTCGACCCAAGGTTCCTTCTCCTCGCGAGACACGAGGAGCTCCTGCCTGCGTTGGCCGTCACTCTCGAGGACCACATCATCGAGGTTCGAGCGCATCGCGTCCCACATCGTGCGGGCACGGTCGTCGAGGGCCTCCCGCTGCAACCGGTAGTAACGAAGCGCTCCGTCGCGTCGGTCCTGGAGCAGGCCGTTGTCACGCAGGCGGCCGAGATGCGTCGACACTCGAGACTGGCTCAGCTCCGTGATGGCCGTTAGCTCTGCGACCGTCAGTTCGTGGCCATCGAGGAGCGCGAGAAGCCGCAATCGCGTCGGATCGGCGAAAGCAGCCACGAGGTCGACCGATTGCTGGAGACCAGTGTTCATCGTCTTATCCGGATATCCGGATGCCATGGGTCACGAGGATTGTCAACCGCATGTAATCCTGAGGGATTAATGTAGAATGAGAGGATCGAGATCCATCGACCATGAACTCCGACCGGCTCGCATTTGGCACCGCGTGGGTGCGGTTTCTCCTGGCGGCATGCGGAATCTGGCTGCTTCCGATGCTGTATCCGGCGATTGCCGCACACCGTTGGGTCTTCATTGCGTACGCCGGGGTCGCGCTCCTGGAGCAGTTTCTGATCTGGCGAGACATCGGCGGGGCGTGGCGACCCTTCCTCGGCGGCGTGCTCGACATGGCGGTCCTCACGTTTCTCGTGCAGCGCGTCGGGTCCTCGAGCACGATGATCGTGGCCCTCTACTTCGTGGCCGGCGTGGTGAACTCACTCGTGGTGACCCCGCGAATGGGTGTCCTCCTCGCGGGCATCGGGGCGATCATGTATTCGGGAATCGTCGCGATGGAAGTACGGGGCATCGTCCCGTTCGCCCCCGATGGCCCGCTCTGGATTCAGTCGCGCGCTCCGGATGCGCTCGAGGGCGTCCTGCAAGCGGGGCTCCTGACTTTGCTCCTGATGTTCACGACGTCGATCGTTGCCCTGCTGGTCAGCCGCATCAATCAACGGGAGGTCGAGCTGGTCGGTGCGAACGAATCACTCGCGCAACTCTCGCGGCAAGACCCACTGACCAAGCTATGGAACCGTCGCCACATTCTCAGCCACATCGAGCAAGGCCTGGCATGGCTGAACCGCGGCCGACCCATGGCCGTCGTGATGATCGATCTGGATCAGTTCAAGCGGGTCAACGACGACCGGGGTCATCTCGAGGGCGACCGGGTGCTTCAGGAAGTTGCGGAGGCCTTGCGCCGGTCGACTCGTGAGGTCGATGTGGCAGGTCGGTACGGGGGCGATGAGTTCGTCGTCGTCCTTCCGGACACCAACCAAGAAGAAGGGCGCGTCGCCGGAAACCGATTCGTGACGGCGATTCGAGAAGTGGGGCTAAAGTTCGATTCCGACCGACCCGTCACCGCAAGTGCCGGACTCAGCATCGCGAGGCCGGGCGACGATATCGCCACCGTCCTGAAACGCGCGGATGACTTCGCGTTTGCTGCCAAGGGCAAAGGCGGTAATCGTCTATGCGGGTAGCTGATGACTGATCGAATTCTGATCGCGGGTTGCGGAGATGTCGGCAACGCGCTCGGGCGGCTGCTCCTCGACGAGGGCTGCCAGGTATGGGGCATACGGCGCACCGTGTCTGCCCTTGCGGACGGTATCGTCCCCTGGGCCGTCGACCTCACCGATGCGGCGAGTCTCCACAGTCCACCCACGGACTTCGACTACCTCTTCTACACGGCGAGTGCGGACCGGCGAGACGAGGATAGTTACCGGGCGATCTACGTCCGGGCACTTCGGGATCTGATCGAAGCACTTCGAGAGACGGGCTCGCCTCTCCGTCGTGTCTTGTTCACCTCGAGCACTGCGGTCTACGGGCAGAGCCAGGGCGAATGGGTGGATGAGGAATCGACGACAGAGCCAGCGCGATTCAACGGTCACATTCAGCTCGAAGCCGAGGCCTACGTCCGAAGCCTCCCTGGCGGGATGGTCCTCCGTCTGTCGGGGATCTATGGGC
>JBATTM010000302.1:0-7236 GCA_049670545.1 Polyangiales bacterium | reverse complement strand
CCGAGGGGGAGGAGGTGATCCCGAAGGAAACCCGCGGCTTCGACGCGCTATCGACGAGGCACGCGCGGCGAACATGCCGGCGGACAATGTGACCCGGGCGATCAAGAAGGGCACCGGAGAGCTCGAGGGAGTCAACTACGAAGAACTCGTGTACGAGGGCATCGGCCCCGACGGAGCGCTCTTTCTGTGCGAGGTAGTGACCGACAACCGCAATCGCACGATTGCTGAGGTGAGGAAGATCTTCGACAAGAACAACGGACAGATTGGAAGCAGTGGCTCAGCCGCATGGGCGTTCGAGCAGAAGGGGATCATTCGACTCGACAAGAGCGTGGCCGAAGAAGACGTGTTGTTCGAGCTGGCGGTCGGAGCTGGCGCCGAAAACCTCGAGCTCGTCGACGATCAATGGGAGATCACCACCGCGCGCAATGATCTCGACGCGGTGTCGAAGGTGGTCGCCGATGGAGGTGTCGCGGTAGGCAACGCGTCGCTCGCATGGGTACCCAACAACCCAAAAGTGGTCGAGGGCCGGGACGCCGAGAAGCTCGTCCAACTCTATGAAGCACTCGAGGACAACGAAGACGTGCAGAACGTATTCGCAGATTTCGAGCTGAGCGAACGCGCGCTCGACGAGCTCGGCTGAGCCGATGCGTGTCCTCGGCATCGATCCAGGCAGCCGGCGAACCGGCTGGGGTGTGGTCCGGCTCGAGGGCACGAGGCTCCACCACATCGCCGCAGGCACGATCGTCCTGCCGGCGAAAGCTCCGCTGCCGGATCGGCTTCGCGGGATTCACGAGGGCCTCGATGCGGTGATCGCCTCGCACGCGCCTCAGGTGGTCGCGGTGGAACAGATCTTCTTCGCAAAGCACCCCAACGCCGCCTTGAAACTCGGGCACGCGCGAGGCGTCGCATTGCTGGTCGCTGCCCAGTCGAACCTCGCGGTGCACGAGTATCCACCCGCCGTCGTCAAGCGTACGGTCGTGGGTCGCGGCGCCGCAGACAAGAATCAGGTGAGCCGTTTGGTAGCGGCGTTGCTGGGCCTCAAGATGATGCCCGACGTCGATGCGTCGGACGCACTTGCGGTTGCGATCACGCACATCCAGGCGTTTCGATCGGGTGCGCTCAAAATCGGGACATCTGTTCAGTAAGCTGCTAGTCTCGCCCCGTGATCGGCAGGCTGAAGGGGACCATCGAGCACAGGGAGGCAGACGGCTCGGTCGTCGTCGACGTCCATGGCGTCGGCTACGAGGTTTTCTTGCCAATCGGCACCGCCGGGCAGGTCGGATCCGAGCCAGGGCAGCCGGTGACCCTGTTCGTGCACACGAACGTCCGCGAGGACGCGATGACGCTCTTCGGCTTCGCGACCGCCCACGATCGCGCAGCGTTTCGCGCCCTTCTGAAGGTCAGCAGCATCGGCCCCAAGCTCGCGCTGGCCATCATCGGCGTGATGAACGCGAGTGAGCTTCGCGACGCGATCGCACGTCAAGACAAAGTCGCGTTCAAGGGCATCAGCGGCGTGGGTCGCAAGACGATCGAACGCATGTTGGTAGACCTCCAGGACAAGCTCGATTTCGCGGGAGAGGTCGGTACCAGCGTGCGGCTGCGCGCAGTGCCAGCGCGTGCCGACTCTGCGGCGGACACGGTTGTGGGTGCGCTCGTGCAAATGGGGTACAAGCGAAGCGAGGCGGAGGCGGCCGTAGGGAACGCATCAACGCCCGAGGCCCCAGAGGAAGACGTCGAAGGGTTGCTGCGAGCCGCATTGTCGGCACTCGCGTGAAAGACATGGAAGCCAGAGCCAACGACACCTTGGAGCAGAGCGCACAGGCTGACGAGCAGACTCTCGACCGAAGCCTGCGACCGTCGCGCTTCGACGACTTCGTGGGCCAGACTAAGATCAAGGACAACCTTCGCGTGTTCGTGGAGGCGGCCCGCAATCGAAACGAGCCGATCGACCACACACTGTTCTGTGGGCCGCCGGGGTTGGGGAAGACCACGTTGGCACTGATCCTCGCCTCCGAGCGCGGCGTCACCTTGCACTCGGCATCGGGCCCGGCGATCGAGCACAAGGGCCAACTCGCAGCCCTCCTCACGAAGCTCGAGCCGTGTGATGTGCTGTTCATCGATGAGATTCATCGATTAAACGCGACTGTCGAAGAGAACCTCTACACGGCCGTCGAAGACTTTCGCATCGACATCGTCAACGGCGACGGTCCCTACGCACAGACTCTCCAACTTCCCTTGCAGCCTTTCACGCTCGTTGGAGCCACCACGCGTACAGGGCTCCTGACCAATCCCATGCGCTCGCGCTTTGGGTATGTCGCCCGGCTCGACTACTACCCCGTCGACGCGCTGCACTCGATCATCAAGCGAAGCGCGGGGCTACTCGACCTCTCGATCACAGAAGACGCTGCACAAGAGCTCGCGCAGCGTTCTCGCGGGACGCCCCGCATCGCCAATCGACTGCTGCGACGCGCGCGGGACTTCGCCGAGGTCTTGTCCGATGGAACGCTCAACGGCAAGACTGCGCAAGAGGCTCTCGCGCGACTCGATGTCGACGAGGCCGGACTGGACCAAATGGACCGGCGCTACTTGACTGTGATCATCGATCACTACGACGGAGGCCCGGTCGGGATCGAGACCCTTGCGGCGGCCCTCAGCGAGCCGCGTGACACCCTCGAAGACGTCTACGAGCCCTACCTTCTGCAGAAGGGGCTCTTGGCCCGCACCGCGCGTGGGCGGGTCGCGACCCGACACGCATTCGCGCACCTCGGAAAAGAGCCACCCAAGGGCAGGCAAGCCGGCCTTTTCTAGGCAAGACAAAATCTGCACGCCGCGCGCGACCGCTGGTAGAGTCACTGAACCCATGAACCCTGGTTCACGAATGGCCGATGAGGGCCCACTCGCATGGGCTGAGCGTTGGGCGCCCGACGAAGCCTCGTCCTGGGCAGAGTGGCGGGATGCGCTCACGAGTGAGCAACGCGCCGAGGCTCTCTTGCCATTGCAGGCAGCGCTCACCGGCTTGGTGGCATTCCGACAGCTCGAGAACCACCCCCTTTCGGCGACCGTCACGGATTTCCGGCCGCATCTCTACGCCGTGTGCGCGGCCTGCGACTGGGCACTCACCCTGGCCGCTGACCTCCGGCCTGATCTCTCGAAATCGCGGGAGACCGTTTCGCGCGCACCGACATCCGGACCGGCTTCCGCGCTCCTCGATCTCGAGCGATCGCTCACGGACGGGGTTCGAGTCGGACGGCGGCTTCTCGAACTCGCTGTTGTCGACGCCGGCGCGCTTCAGGCAAGCTGTGATCTCTTCCTTCGAGATCTCGATCGCAACGTTTTCTTTCGGCCCCCCGCCCCACTCGAGTTCGCGAACGTGGGTGAGCTGGTGCACGCAGAAAGCCTGACCCCGACGCTCGAGAGCTGGAAGAGCGACGCCGCCAAGATGACCACGACCATCGCGTTTCTCACGCTGGTACGCGCCCATCGATTTCTCGGCATCGCCGATCAGCAAATGACGAACAACGACGGCGACTATCGTGCGCAAGTGGTGATCGCGGCTGTGCGGCGTGAGCTCCGCACGTTCACGCGGTTCTTGATGGTCCAAGGGGTAGAAACGCTCGCCGGCGAGTTCGAGCAGCGCCTCGCGTCACTCGACGCGCACCACATCACGGGTACGCATCGAAAGATCAGCGAGACGTCCCATCAGCTCGACGAGACGCGCGAGGCCCTCGAAGCATTGGCGATCGAGATACATGCAACCTCACGCACCGCGCTCGACCTTCCCATGCCTGAGCTCGACGCAGAGAGCGATTGGACCGCATCCGGTGAGCGCCTGCGTAACGGCATTCGGGAGGTACGCGTGGTGCTCAAGCAAGCCGCCACGCGTCTTCGTCAGATCACCCAGCCTGGGCCTCCCGACCTCGACGAAACCCGAATCGAAGAACGACTCTACCGTGACGTGTGGGCGTTTCGATTCGTGTTGATGGCATTCCTCGCCAAGGCCGAGGCAGCACCTGTCGGAGATGCCGTTGGGGACGATGCGGAGGGCTGTGCGTTCATTCGAGAGTTCGTCAGGCACTACCGGGCGTTTGCGCCCCGCGTGCTGCAAGGCACCGAGTATGTACGGCGGGGGCCGCTCTCGCGCGCGGTGGGCGCACTCGCACGTCCGAGTGGACGTGGTCTCGACGACGCGGTCGCCGAATGCCGATCCTTCCTCGCTCACCTCGACATGGCGCTCCAAGAGCTCGATGCGGCACGCCCCGAGACCGAACCTTTCGACCGCCATGCTGCGGCAGAAGAGCTCCGCGGCTATCTCGCGTCGACCCATTCATCGGGCGGAGCCGCCCGAGTGGTGGCTGGCGTCTTTGGTGCAGCCGACCCTGACCGAGCCAAGGCTGGCTAGGCGACCCAGCCGAACGCCGCGAGCATTCGTTCGATGACCCAGTAGGCGGCGATCGATCCGATGAGATAGCCAGGAATCGCACGGTTGTCCTGCCACGCGGCGGGGATCGAGCCTCGAGCCGCGCGATACGCGAGCCAGGCGACCGCGATCACGCCGAGCTGCCCAACCTCGAGGCCGACATTGAACCCGAAGAGCGCGAGTGGAATCTCGCCTGGTGGGAGCCCCGCCTCAAACAGGACCGACGCGAAACCGAGACCGTGCAGAAGGCCGAGAGTCGCGGGGAGCGCCCAGGGATGGCGCCAAATGGGGCCTCGCCCCGACGACTGGATCTCGAGTGCGAGGACGACGATCGTCATCGCGATCAGGGCTTCGACGAGCGCCTGCGGCACTGTGACGATGCCGAGAACTGAAAGCGCGAGGGTGAGACTGTGACCCAGTGTGAATGCGGTGACCGCCGCGATGAGGCGACGGTGCCAGCCGAAGAGAACGAGGAGGCCGAGCACGAAGGTGAGGTGATCCCACCCGGTCACCAAGTGCATGATGCCGAGGCCGAGATAGCTGGTGAACGAGCTCTGTGCTTCCTCGGGAGCCTCGACCAGAAACGACGGCGCGCGTGTGTCGATGATGCCGTGACTGACGGCTCCGTCGGGCCGTCCGATGCGTACGACGACGTTGACGGTCGAGTCGTGAAGACCATCCACGCGAATCGTCGCACCCACGAGCGTTGGAGGCTCGCAGCGGAGGATGGTCGTGTCGATGACTGCGGTGTCGCTCTCAACAAACTCGCGTCGCGTGGGGCCGACGGCACGGCAACCCTCTGGAATCCTGGGTGTGAGCGCCTGGCCCTTGGGACGTGTGACCGGAGCCCGCCACGTCATGATGACGGTGTCCGCCTCGGGTCCCGGCATCAACGACAACACGGCCGGCGCGAGTGGATGCGCCAGGGCGTGGACGGGCACCACGGAAGCAAGCAACACGAGCCCCAACGCGACGCGTCTCATTCGACGCGCTCCACGTGCACGACATACGCGTCCCGAAGGGCGTCCATGCGCTCTTGGCTCAACTCTTCCTGAATCTCGCCCATGCGATCGGCGCGAACCTCGGCTTCGATTCGTGCAAGCTCAGGAAGTGACACGGGCGCCTTCTCGAGGACACGCACGAAGTGTAGGCCGTACACCGATGGGACGGGGCCTCGCCAACCACCGATGATCCCCTCGTCGACGACGTTGGCAAGATCGGCCCCGAAGCTCGACTGCAGCTCAGATACCGTGGTCGATTGGACGGTACGGAGACCAGGCAGTGGATCGCCGAGCCCCTCCGGAGGCGCCGTTCCGAGTGCCTCGAGGGTGTCCCGCATCTTGGCGGCGTCCGCTTGGAGCGCGTCCCCCCGTCGCGTCCCGCTCAGAAATACGTGCTCGAATCGAACCTTCCCCTCGCGTTCGAATCGCTCTGGATGAGCGCGTCGATGCGCGTCGAGTTGCGCACTCGTGGGGACCCGATCCTCTGGCACGTGCCCAAGCGCTTCGCGCGCACGGTAGAGGAGGCGAGCCCGAACGACCGGGTCATGCTCCTGCATGTCCATCTGGAGTGCGCGCGCGAACAGCTCGGAGTCGTTCTCTTCGGTGTCGGGTTCGATGAACCTCATGTTGCGAACGAGGTGCGTGAAGACGATCGGATCCGTGCGGTACCAGCCGTAGCGGCGGGCTTCGTGGAGCAAGATCTGGTTTCGGATCTCCTTTTCGACTTCAGTGCCGGTCGCGTCGACGGGCATCCGCACGATGATCTCAGGAGGCTCCGAGCGCGCGCCCTCGACAGCCACGCGGCCTGCGAACAGCAAGGCGCCGAGCAGGAAGTACTGAAGCAGCAGTTTGAGCATCAGGGGGCGGGCTGATACCAAATCGGCGAGGTCCAGGCCCGCTCCTGAATCGAAGCTTCGAGACGAGGGAGGCAGCAGGCACCTTCGGCGGGCGGCAGCGTGTCGGCCACGCCCTGACAGAAAGTGACGTTCTCTATCGAAGTCGGACTATCCGTTCGGCAGCATGCGGCTTCGTCCGGGTCCAGACCGGCCGCTACATCGTCACAAAACCCAACGTTGAGGCCTGCGGTTGCATCGCAACACTCCTGGTCGATCTGGCGCGTCGGATTGTCGCAGTCGTAGTCCGCGTCGACGCATTGCTGCGCGGTCCACCGGCAGGTGGGGTTCTCGATGACGCGAATGTAGTAGTAGGCTCGCTGGGTTGAATCGAAGGCGGGGTCTTCCCAGACTGCACAGAGATCTGCGGCACCCGCGCCTTGCGGCGTGCAGGTCGCGAGGTCGACCGAGGCCCCATTGTCGGGATCGCCGGCAACCTCGTACACCTGGGTCTGGAACTCGTCGCCGTCGAGCCAGCCCTTGATGATCTGGACTCGCTGCAGCGGAGCGCTCATGGGGTCTTGGCGCGCCGAAACGACGAATCGGGGCGAGGCATCCTCAGGAGGATCGGTCAGCTCGCCGCCCATCGGAACACCTTCCGCGTATCCGACGCTCGCAAGGTCCGGGGAGTCGCAAAGGTCGTCCGGCAGCGCCCAGCCACCGAAGACACGCGGCACGATGCGCGGGCCACTGGTGCCGAACGTCTCGCGGCGACGGAAGGCTTCGAAGATCGCGGGGCGCGAGTTCTCTTCGGCCCATACGCCGGCGGGGCCGCCGGGATTCAAGTATTGGATATCCGGAAAGCCCTCGGGAAGGCTGTCGCGATTGGGCTGCCCCGCGCCTCCGTGGCCCAGGAACGTGCGCTCGTTGTCGTAACCGGGCGCCGCGATGTGGGTGTCGGTCGCCGCGATGAAACCATGCTGGA
>JBATTM010000301.1:0-4393 GCA_049670545.1 Polyangiales bacterium | reverse complement strand
CGGCGAGAACGCCCTTGCTGTCGCGGTCTTTGAGCCGCACCGGAATCTTCGCGAGCGAGGTCGTCACGTACGCGATGCCCGCACCCATGAGGCCGGCGCCGAGCATCCCGACCTTCGTGATCGGCCGCGGCTCTACGTTGGGATCGTCGACTCCGTTGTCTTTCTTCAGCGCGGTCGTGGCGAAGAAGATGCTCATGAGGTTTTCGGCTTCTGGAGTCGTCAACAGCGTCGCGAACCCACGTGCTTCCTCGTCGAGCCCGGCTTGAAAGCCTCCCTCGAGCCCGGCTTTCACCGCATCGATGATGCGATCCTGTGCCGGGTAGTTGCCGCGCGTCTGCTTGTGCAACTGCTTGCGTGCTTGATCGAAAAGCAGCTTCCGCCCCACGGGGTTCTTGGCGAGCGCGAACTCGGTGATCGCCTCTTTGTCCTTGAGCTGCTCGATGAAGCTGTCGCGCTTCGGTTCTTGCCCTACGCGTGACGAGGCAAGCGCGGCAGCGGTCTCGATCAATACCGACTCGGGGACGACGTCATCGACGAGACCGAGCTTGAGCGCTTTCTTCGCGGGTACCTGCTTGCCCGTTAGCATCATGTCGAGCGCGACTTGGACGCCCACGAGGCGCGGCAATCGTTGCGTTCCGCCCGCACCTGGCAAGAGACCGAGTTGAGACTCAGGAAGGCCGAGTTTGGTCTTCGAGCTATCGGTCGCCACGCGTGCGTGACACGCCATTGCGACTTCGAGCCCACCGCCGAGCGCGACCCCATGTATCGCCGCCACGACCGGCTTCGGGAAATTCTCGATCCGATTCATCGCGACGTGTCCGGCTTTCGACATCCGAATTCCGTCTTCGACCGTCTCGACTGCCTTGAGCATCGTGATGTCGGCGCCAGCCATGAAACTGTCTTTCTTGCCCGACGTGAACACGACCGCCCGGACCGCGGGATCGCGCTCTAGCTCGTCGAAGGCTTGCTCAAAGGTATCGACGAAATCGCTCTTGAGCGTGTTCATCGGCTCGCCCTTGATGTCCATGCGAACCACGGCCACCCCGTCGTCGCGCTTCTCGATCGTCAGTTCGTCGCTCGCCATCACTCTGCCTCCAACACCATGGCCGCACCGAGGCCGCCAGCTGCGCATGCCGTGCAAAGGGCAAGGTTCCCGCCCCGTCTCTTCAGCTCGCGGAGGGTTTGCGTGATTTGGCGCGCCCCAGTGGCTGCGAAGGGATGCCCAATGGAAATCGATCCACCCGTGACGTTGAACTTGTCCCAGTCGATCTCACCGATCTTCTCCGACCGCCCGAGATGCTTCTCGGACCACTCTTTCGATTCGAACGCCTGCGTGTTCGAAAGGATCTGTGCGGCGAACGCTTCGTGCATGTCGATCAGGTCCAGATCGGAGGCTTTGATGCCCGCCCGGTCGAGTGCCAACGGTGTCGCGTACGACGGTCCCATCAAGAGCTGTCCCGCCGGATCGAGCGCCGCGAACGCATAACTACGAATGAAGCCCAGCACGTCGAACCCGTGTGCCTTGGCTTTGTCTTCTCTCATCAGGACCAACGCGCTCGCCCCATCCGTCAAAGGCGAGCTGTTGCCAGCGGTCACCGTTCCGTGTGTCCGATCGAACGCTGGCTTGAGCTTCGCGTACTTGCCGATCTCCGATTCCTTGCGAACGAGGTTGTCTTCTCGAATCTCTTCTTGGAAGCGGTTGGGGACGAACACTTCCATGACCTCGTCGTCGAACTTGCCTTCCGCCCACGCTTTGGCGGCAAGTGAATGACTGCGATGCGCGAACTCGTCTTGTGCTTCGCGAGAGATGTGATTCTCTTTCGCCATCTTCTCGGCGCTCTCGCCCATCGTCAGACCCGTGGAGTATTCCTTGATCGCGGGGGCGACCGGTGCGAGGTCACGTGGCCGCAGCCCTGCAAACGCCTGCATCCGTTCGCCGATGCTACGTGCCTTGGTGGCGGCGACGAGTGCGTCTGCCAAACGTTTCGACACCGTGATGGGCACGTTGCTCGAACTATCCGCGCCGCCTGCGACACCGGTATCGATGGCGCCGGCCAGGATCGCCTCCGCTACGTTGACCGTGGACTGGTAGCTGGTCGCGCAGGCACGGGACACGCTGTACGCGTCGATTTGCTTGGGCATCCCGGTCGCGAGGACGATCTCGCGAGCGATGTTGGGCGCCTCCACCGAGGGAATCACCTGGCCGTACACGAGCTGTTGAATCTCATTCGGATCGAGGTCGATCCGTTGGAGCAACTCCTTGACGACGATGTTCGCGAGGTCGAGGGCGCTGACCTCTCGATACGCAGTCCATTGCTTGGCGAAAGGCGTTCGTAGGCCGGCCACAACCGCTACGCGCTTACCGTTTGACTCCATGCGCTCAGCTCCTGAAATGAATGGGGATTCAGAGGGGACGAGATCCTGGGAGCGGCCCTCTGGTGTGTCAAGGCGCACCGCCGCGTTGACCCGTGTCACACCATCCCTAGACTGTGTTCGATGCGTCGGCTTCCGCTCGTCGAAAGTCGGTCCGCGGTGTACGACGATTGGCCGCCGCGGCCTGACGATTTCGAGTCGATTCCCGTACTTCGGGACTCGCGGGGTCGTGCGTACACGTATCTGCGCCTCAGTGTCACCGATCGCTGCGATCTTGCATGCGTCTACTGCATGCCGCCAAGCGGGGAGGAGGATCACGCGCTCCGCAAAGAGCTCCTGACCTTCGAGGAAGCGGCACGACTGGTTGCGGTGTTTGCGTCGGCAGGCATTCGCCGTGTCCGTCTCACCGGCGGCGAACCATTGGTGAGAAAAGACATCGTGCGCCTCGTCGATCTGATTCACCGTCGCACGGAGGTGGATCAGCTGGTGATGACCACCAACGCCACCCGGCTATCCGAGCTCGCCAGACCGCTGCGCGATGCGGGGCTTCATGGGGTCAACGTGTCCATCGATACCCTCGATGCGGCCCGCTTCAAGCGCATCACGCGCGGCGGTGATCTCGGCCGGGTCCTTGCGGGAATCCATGCGGCGCTCGACGTCGGGTTGGAGGTCAAGCTCAATACGGTTCCGTTGCGTGGCGAGAACGATGACGAGCTCCACCGAATCGTCGACTTTGCATGGGACCTCGGTGCCACGCCGAGGTTCATTGAACTGATGCCTCTCGGCGAGGGTGCGAAGCTCCCGAAAGAAATGCGGATGACCGCAGACGACGTAAGCGAGGCGCTGGGGGCAAGGCTCCGCCAAGGCGATGCAGCCGGTGTCGACGGCCATGGGCCGGCGCGCTACCTACGGGCGCTCGACGATGCGAGCCGGCGTGTGGGCTTCATTACGCCGATCAGCAACGAGTTCTGTGACACCTGCAATCGGGTCCGTGTGACAGCCAGGGGTGACATCCGGGCTTGCTTGGCCTCCCGCCGCGCGATCAATCTGCGCGACATCATGCGCGCCGGGGGCTCGGACCTCGACCTCGCGTGGGCGATGGGTTGGTCGCTCTCGGGCAAAGACCGAGGGCACTACTTCCTCGAGACGGGCGAAGACGAGCACGAGAACGTCGGGATGAGCTTGATAGGCGGATAGTTCGGGGGACACGTGTCGAAGACGCTCATTTGGATTGCGCTCCTAGTCGGAGTTCTTGGGCTCGCTGCTTGCGACGCCCGGCCGGACCCGTTGCGGGTGTGGATCGCGTCCGACCACGCGCATCCGCCCGACAATCTCATCGACCCGACACGGGTACCGCAGCAAGAGCGCCCCGATCTCACGGTCGGCGAGCTGATTTGGCAGGGCCAATGTGCGCGATGCCACGGTCCGGCGGGTCAGGGCGGAGGGCAAGTCCCAGTCAATCTCACTGCTGCCGCCTGGCAGGCGGGCATCGACGATCAGGCGATCGCGCGTACGATCGCCGCGGGGAAACCTCCGGGCATGCCGGCGTTCGGCGATCTGCTCAGTGGGACGCAGATCAAGGCCCTCGTCGAGCATATCCGCAAGTTCGGCGGCCGTGAGTAGCGAATCACACGCTCGCGTCGAGGAACTGCGCGATCAGGTCCGCAATCGAATAGACCCGCAGAAAGTCGCCGTCTGCCAGGTCTTGCGCCAACGGCCTCGAGTTGGTGCACGCGATCCCCTCGAGGGCGCCGCTGGCTCTGATTGCGCCCAAGGAGTCGTTGGCGAAGACGCCGTGAGTGCAAACCGCGTACACATCACGAGCGCCAGCATCTCGGAACGATGTTGCCGCGGAGACGAGTGAGCCTCCCGTGCGAATCATGTCGTCGTATATCACGACGGAGCGCCCCTCGACGTCGGCAGCAAGTGCCATGACTTCGGTTTCCGTCTCGGAAATCCGCCTCTTGAACACGAACGCGGCGTCGACCTGGAGATCGTTGGCGAGCCGCTCCACCCATTT
>JBATTM010000300.1:0-2778 GCA_049670545.1 Polyangiales bacterium | reverse complement strand
GGCCATGGCTTCCGGTGTCGATCACACGAATCTGTGAAATGGAAGAGAATCGACCGACCCGAACTCCGGATTCACCGAAGCCGATGACGGTCCCGTTTGAGATTCGCGTAAGACGCCGAGCGCTGGCTTGATAGACGCCTGTGCCCGTTCCAGAGGTCCCGGGTCCCTGGATACTGAAGCCGCTGAGAGACAGCGAGACTGTGTTCGTGTCGATATCGATCCCATCCAGGTTCGGGTCTGCAACTGTCAGGTTGCCTGTGAGTCGATAGCTTCCGGGAGACGTGATGCTGACAGGGAAACCCGCGGCATCGCCCGGGAAACATCCGGTCTGCACCGCGCAGGTTTGATTGATCTCGAGAACACCGTCGGCTGCCCAGATCGACTGCGGAAACAAGGCAGCCAGAAAGGCCACGGAAACGAGTAACGGTGTGATCAGTCGGGTGTTGCGCTGCAAGTGAGAGTGATTTGCCTTCATTGGAGAGTCTCCGTTTGATTGAAGATCGGATCGCTTCGAAGAAACGGGATCCGTATGAGGAAGAACATCATGGCCGCCCGCTCTACTCGCAGCTTGTACCGGAGTTGCAGTCGTTGGGCGCGGTGGGAAATGCGGAACCCGCTGCGACGATCACCTGAGGTTGCGTGTCTCCGCCATTGTTGAAGTGGAACGAGTTGTGGCCGTAACTGGCGCCATGGTTGGGCGCGATGATCACGAGTCCAAAATCGGTTGCGCTGCTCACGGCGTTCGCCGACACGGTTGCCCCGTCACCCACCACGATGCCATTGTCGGAGACGAATCTGACGATGCTGCCCTCAACCGTCGAAAAATCTCCAACCTCGATCCCGTCGTCGCCCATCTCCGACACCACCACGCCGACCACTCGGCTGCCGGTTCCGGTGAGGATGCCGTCCTGGGCACAGTCGTAGACGATGACATCTTCTATGACGGAGTGGTCGCCGAGCGAAATGCAATTGCGCCGCATGCCTTGGATGAAGCCGTTGTGAACTCGTGTATGGCTTGCGACGAACGAGTAGATTCCGTTGCCTTCCAGGGAGCCCGCGGTCGAACCTGCGTCGCCTGCAATTTGAAACCCATTGAGGTCGATGTCGATGTGATCCGCGATGACGAAGATTCCGCTGCGAGTCGTCCCGGTTCCCGGCACGCTGAGGTTGCTCGTCAGCCGATAAGAGCCGGCTTCGGATAGATTGACGGGGTAGCCTGGCGCGTCTCCGGCGAAGCAGCCCGTGTGGGTCGCGCAGGCATGTTTGATTTCGAAGACGCCATCGTCCGCAGAGGCTGGAACGGACAACGACATCGCCATCGTGCTCGCCATGAGGAGTGCCATCGCGTATGCGGGAGCGCTGCGGCCGCGGCGTTTGATCAGGCCGCCGAAGAAGGCGAAGAGCCCGGCGACGAGCACGACTGCACCCATTCTAGGTTCCGGCACCAGAACTGCGTCGGTGTCTGCGGCAACCCACGCGGTGTTTGATTCGCTCGCGTCGAATTCGAGGCTCCAGTTCGTTCCGTCGTAACGCATGATGTCCTCATCGTCGAAGTCGACTCCGCCCAGTGAACCCGCGGTATCGAAGGAGAAAACAAAGATGCCCAGGCCCAATGACTGAGCCGCATCGATGTCCATCGAGCCGGGAATGCCTTCTGTAGACCCGTCGAATGCGATGGAGTAGTTAGAGCCAGACCAGGCGACCAGGTCTTCGTCTGCAACGACGAGGCCGCCAGGGAGCGCGACGGTTGTATCGAACGAAAGCAGGAGATCGCTGCTGCCCGGCATCGACGAGACGGCGTCCGTCTTGACACCGAACGGGATCCCCGCTTCGCTCGCATCGAACTCGACAGATTCAGCCTGATACGTCGAGCCTTCAAAGCGGATCACATCTCCTGGGCGGGCGATGAGGTTTCCGGGGAGGCTGACGGTGGTACCGAAGGCGATGAGACGATCGCCTGTCGCGTCCTCCGAGTAGGCGATGATGTCGGCGGCAGCTGGAACTCCGGCGAAGGTTTCGAGTAGGACGCCGCCGGATTGGTTGTCGAGCACGACCGCTTCGTCCGTTGCGACCAGGCCAGCACCTGGCTCGATCGTGATGTCGGGAGAAAGCGTGACAAGCTCCTGAGCCCGGAGGTTCGTCGACATCGTGACCAAGAGCAGTGCGACACTTGCGGTCCTGACTACGGCCTTTGCGAACCGGTTGCCTTGTTGGAGCGCTCTGCCTCTGGTTGAGTCGACGGGCGATCGCCGAATCAAGACCGGAAGACCGGTTGGAGTCGAGGTTGCTTCAGGGAAGCTGCATCGAAGGAAAGACATCGTGGTTGCTCCTCATCTGTCTGGAGGGGGCTTGCGCATATGCATCGACTACGAACGACCGAGCCTGCGAGCAAACAGATTTCGGATGCGTTGCGACCTTCGCTGTCGAGCCGATTCTGGCGCCTCACTCTTTCCCTCGAATTACTAGTTTTCTGTATGTAGAACGGACGGTTACGCGACTGGCGAAGGAAGGGTGCGCCCCTGTGCCCACCTTGCCCATCCGGCGTGGGGGCGCCGCGGTCGCGGAATGCACTGCGCAAACGAGGCCAGGGCAACCCGACCCCAATCGACGTCAAGCGCTTAGATGGTCTAATCCGCACGAGCCGACGGCGGGCGCGCAAATGCGGCTTGCTCCACCTGTCCGCGACCTCAACCGCAAACACTCTACGCGGAAGCACTTTTCCGTTAACGAGCGGGTAACGCGCTTGTTTGATCTTGACGGTGTCGCGCGATCTGGATG
>JBATTM010000299.1:0-4628 GCA_049670545.1 Polyangiales bacterium | reverse complement strand
CGCTTCTTGGAGGTGTGTCCAGATGTGCATTCGAGTCGAGTTCCACCAAAGGAAGAACGGCTTCCCGGCTTCATGCGAGTTGTCGATGAAATCGAGGGCTCCCGCCAGTGTCTCTTCATCGACTGTTTCCATGCGCTTCTTCGTGAGCGGGCCGGTATCCTCGATCGTCCCTTCTGCGTTCGAACGAATCACCCCGCGCGGGCCAAAACGTTTCTTGAACTCCGGATCTTTGGGGTAGTCGGGGTGCTCGGGTTCCTGCTCGGCGTTGAGGTGGTAGAGGTTGCCGAGGAACTCGTCAAAGCCATGATTCGTCGGTAGATGCTCGTCGCGGTCACCCAGGTGGTTCTTCCCGTACTGCGCCGTCGCGTAGCCGAGGGGCTTGAGGAGCTCAGCGATGGTCGGGTCTTCCGGTTGAAGCCCGAGGTCGGCTCCCGGCAGCCCCACCTTGAGAAGGCCCGTACGATAGGGGCTCTGCCCGGTGATGAATGCAGCTCGCCCCGCGGTACAGCTGTTTTCGCCGTAAGCATCGGTAAATATCATCCCTTCCGTGGCGATGCGATCGATGTTGGGAGTGCTGTATCCCATCATCCCCATGTTGTACGCGCTGATGTTGAAGTAGCCGATGTCGTCGCCCCAGATCACCAAGATGTTCGGCTTCTCGGTCTTGCCCTGCTCGATGACCTCTTCGGTCTTGACGAGCGCGACCTCGCTCGGCTTCACCATTTGCTTGCGCGGCTGCCAGTTTTTCGGCGCTTGCGTCGGGATTCCGTCCCCACTCGGCTCCGCTTGGGATTCTTCCGTGGCCGGCTTACCCCCGCCGGTGCACCCCGCAACGACCAGCACCGACACGACACCAGCTACCATCCAACGCAACATAGGCACATCCTCCCAGCAAGGGGCGGACCCTACCGTACTCACCGCGCGCCTGGCTATCGATTTTGCGTGAGCGGTACTCTAGGTACTGGCCCAAACGCCATGGCGCTGGTCGAGAGCCTGCGTTCGAAGCGAATTCGATCCGGATGCGGCTCGGTCGCTACTTGCGAAAGACCCGTCTGAGTCGGGCCAGAAAACCATCGCCTTCAATCTTGGCTTGGATCTTCGAGAGCGTGTTGGGGGAGGCCACGATTGGCTCGAAGCTGGAGGCGAGCGCCACGATTGAATCTCCAAAGTCGCGCACCAAGTGCGCGAGGGAAGGATTCTCTGTTAGCAACACCGCGAGTTCGGCCTCGTCTTCGCTCGAGGCGGCGCCTGACGCGTGTAGGGCCGCAAGCAGTTCGGCTCGCTCGGCTTCGTCGGTCATGCCCGAACGCTCTGATGAATGAGAGGCAGCAGCCCCCGCAACGATCGCATGCCCAGCAGGATTCGTGACTTGACGGTGCCGACGGGTAACCCGAGCACGTCGGCGATCTGCGAATGCGACATTCCAACGAAGTAGCTGAGCTCGAGAACAGCGCGTTGATCCTCGTTGAGCTGCTTGAAAGCCTGTCTCAGCGCCTGGTGCCACCGCGTCGCGGACGCCAAGACGTCTGGTCTGCCTCCGTCGGTTCCGAGACCGTGTCGTTCGCTGAACTGGAGGTGACGGTCTTCGTATCGGCGCGTCCGCGCCCTCAACGAATCGAGAGCGCGACTGCGGGCGACGGTGATCACCCAAGCGATGACGCTGCCGCGGGAAGGATCGTATTGCGGCGCCCGGCGCCACAGCTCGACGAAGACCTCTTGCATGATCTCCTCGGCCTCGGCCCGTGAGCCCAGCATCTTGCTGAGGAGAGCCAAGACCGTGCTGGAGTATCGTTGATAGAACACGTCGAGCGGTCGACCGGAATCACCAGACGCCATCGCGGTGACCCATGCGGCGGGGTCATCGGGTGGGGGCGCGTTCATGACGACCCGGTGTGCCGGACCTTGGCGTGAATCGTTGCGAGAGTGCCTACGTCGAGGTTGCCGCCCCGACGCGATGCGAGCGAGTCTCCAACCGAGGCCCACCACACGGCCGCTTGTTCCTGGGCCCAACGCTCGACCGACAACGCACCGAGCGCTTCGGAGACCGCGGCTCCCGAAGGGGGACGGTCATCTCGCTTTTTCTTGAGGCATTGCATGATGAGTCGTTCGAGGTCGGGGTCGATGCCGTGGCCGCACACTTCGGATAGAGGCTCAGGGGCGGCACTCATGTGTTGCGCGCATATCTCGATCGGGTTGTTCCCTTCGAATACGAAGCGACCCGTGAGGAGATAGTATCCCACCGCCCCGAGCGCATACAGGTCGGAGCGCGCATCGATCGACGGCGGATCGAGAATCTGTTCGGGGCTCATGAACATCGGCGTTCCAATGATGGTCTCCGACCACGTCTTTGTGGTGTCGTCATCGAAATCTACGTTCTTGACCAGACCGAAATCGAGCACTTTGGTCACGTCCTCGACGCCCCCCTGTCGGGTCATCATGATGTTGCTCGGTTTGACGTCGCGGTGCACCAACCCGAGGACATGCGCTTCGTGGAGTGCCATCGCGCTCTGACGCATGATGTGAATCACACGCGGCTGGGGCAAGGGACCCTCTGCTTCGACAATCTCGGTGAGCGTCAGTCCGTCGAGTAGCTCCATCGCGTAGTAGAAGGTGCCCTCTTCCGTGCGCCCGTAGTCGTAGATCGTCACGGTGTTCGGGTGTCTCAGCTTCGCAGTCATCTGCACTTCGCGACGGAACCGTTCGATGTCCTCCGGCGTATTTCGGTCGGGGCTGAGCAGCTTGATCGCGGTCGGGCGCTTCAAGAGCCCATGTTGTGCGCGGTACACGGCACCCATCCCACCTTCCCCGAGTTTCTCCTCGAGGAAGTACTGCCCCAGTTTGCGCGCGTCGATGACGTCTTTGCGTAGGCCATAGATCACGCGGGTTGCCCAACTCGCGAGGAACGTCGTGAGGCCCCAGGCCACGGCTATCTGGATTGACTGACTGCGAGCGAGCGAGTTCTCGGTCTCGATCATCCGGTAGAAGCCCAGGCGGTTCCAGAGGTCGAGGTCCACGCTGAGGAACCGAAAGTAGACAGCCAACACGAGAGGAACGCCGATGATGAGGCCAAGCCATGCGGTATGCCGTGCCGTGCTGGGCACGAAAACGGCACGCGCGATGAGGCCGAAAGACAACGCGTAGGCTGTCGTCGTCGCCATCCCCGCAACAGCCGGAATGTCCGACCCCATGACGATGAGGCACGCGCTGGTGAGCACCAACCCGACGCTCTCTAGGATCTGGACCGTCCGGGTCAACCTCGGCCGGCCACGACAGACCAGCCCAACCGTAGCCACGGGAAGGACGGCCGCCGCGTGAGCCCAGAATGAAACGTGACTGAGCGTCGCGTCCAAGTAGCCGAAGCCCGCCGCCAGCAAGAGGCGACTGACCAATGACACAAAGAGGATCGCAGCGACGGTCAGCCCGAACACCGCGACGCGATGCTGCAGGAACCGTCTGCTGTCGGTGGTTTGACCTACGCCCGAGCTCAAGAAGCCTCGAGTGTATTTCGCGCAGCTCGCCGCCCTCGTCAACGAGCGACACGAATGGCGCCGGATCGCCTATCGGGCGCTCTCTTCCTCGATGTGGTGTGCGAAGGCGTTCGGAAAGCGGCTCAGCAGCTCGCGGTAGAGCGCGTCGGCGCGGGCGCCATACTCGCGCGCTCGCAACTCCGAAGGCTCCAGGGCGGCGAGGAGCGCGAGCGGTTCCGGGTCTTGCGTGCTTGATATCAAACGTTCGACGCGCGCGATCGCTGCCGCGACATCCCCTTCTTGGGCATCGAGTTCAGCTAGATGTACGTTCGCGAGCACGTAACCGGGCAAGTAGTGGAGCGCTTCTTCGTAGAGACCGCGTCCTAGATCTGGCCGGTCTGCCTGCTCCGACCACATCACGCCCCGCTGAAAGGCAACCCACGCGAAGGGAAAGGGGGACACATCCCGATACCCCTCGAGCGCCAACCGAAATGCGGCGTCCGCTTCCTCGAAACGACCGTGTGACGCCCACGCGAGTGCAAGGCCCGTCAAGTTCTGAAAGCTTGGGAAGCCGGTCGCTAGGGCTTGACGGCGAGTGGCGATGTCGTTCGCCGGGTCGCCCTGCGCGAGTCGCACGGTGAGTTCGAGATGTCGGGCCTCGGCCTCGAGCTCGGGGCTAGACGCCAGCGCATCACTCGAAGTGCGAGCCTCGTCAATCAACTGAAGGGCGGCATCGAACTCGTGAACCCTGTTGAGGACACGGGTGTGAAGGAGAATCGCTCTTGCGTTCTCGGGCTCGAGTTCGAGCGCGGCACGTGCAACGGACAGGGCTTGGTCCCAGTCGTCGAACGTCCCGTAGTGGTCGGCGCGAAGCAAGAGGTGGTCGACGAGCACCGCTCCGTTCTGGACATCGGGACGCGTCGCGAAGCGACGACCAAGCGCATCGATGCTTGCGTCGAGGTTTCGGCGGGCAATCCGCTCACTCGTGGTCTTGCGGGACGGGGCGGGCTCTAGGACCTCGGGCCCAATGGCGCCCGAAGGGTCGGGAAGCTGCGACGATTGCACGTTGCAGCCCCCGACCGCCATCCACAGACCCAAGGGGAACAAGATGTGTGCGGCCCTCATCGGTCTACTCATTCGGGGGCGCCAGAAAGGGGAAAC
>JBATTM010000298.1:0-2265 GCA_049670545.1 Polyangiales bacterium | reverse complement strand
CCTCCCGTGCCCCCCGGTCCTGAGGGCCCGGTCTCTCCGGAACAAGCGAAAGCGAGGGTCAGCACCCCCACGGCGAGAATACGATAAGAATCCATTTGTCTAGTATGGATGGAAAGATGCGTTGCTTCCAGCCGACGGCCCGGCGATGTGAGAGTTTTTTCGGTGAGGTAGCGCACGAAAGGCCCGGCGCGGGGGCGCCGTCTGTGCGCTATGCATCCGACCATGGTGTGCCCATGACGAAGGCGTTCGCGCCCGCAGCCGAACGAAACCGACACGCCATCCTCGAGGTCTTGCGGGGCGTCATGCCCCGAGACGGAGTCGTGCTCGAAATCGCCAGTGGCAGTGGGCAGCACGCGTCGTTCTTCGCAGAGCGGCTGACGGGCCTGACGTGGCAGCCGAGCGACGTATCCGCGGCGGCTATCGCGAGCATCGATGCCCACGTGGGAGAGTCGCAACTCCCGAATCTGCGCAGGGCGATCTGCCTGGACGCTCGAACCGCGACGTGGCCGCTTATGCGGGCCAACGCAGTCTTCTGCGCCAACATGATTCACATCTCGCCGTGGGACGCCACGGTCGGCCTCTTCCGAGGCGCCGCCACACTTCTCGCCGAGGGCGAGTTCCTCATTACCTACGGTCCCTACCGGTTCCACGGCCGCCACACCGCCCCAAGCAATGCGCAGTTCGACGCAAGCCTGCGGGCGCAGAACCTCGAGTGGGGCGTGCGAGATGTCGACGACCTGGACGACCTCGCTCAACTCCATGGGTTCAGGCGCGCGGCAAGCGTGTCGATGCCAGCCAACAACTGGACGCTCGTGTGGGCGAGAGCCGGGCGCCTAGCCGGGCCGAAGAAAGAGCAGGACGAAGTAGGCGCCGAATAACAACACCAGGAAGGTGCCTCGTTTTCGTCCGATGTGGTTGTGTTGGCTCGTCATCGCCATCACCAAAAGCAGCACAGTGACGCCCACCATGATCGGGAAATCGCGGGTGACGAGCACGTGATCGACGACTGCCCCAGGGGCGATCACGCCCGGAAGACCTAGCACACCGAGCAGGTTGAACATGTTGGAGCCCACCACGTTGCCCACCGCGATGTCCTGCTCGTTTCGGCGAGCCGCGGCGACCGAAGCCGCAAGCTCGGGGAGGCTGGTACCGAGCGCCACGACGGTCAGGCCGATCACCAACTCGCTCACTCCGACGCCCTCCGCGACACCCACGGCCCCCCATACGAGTACCCGCGACCCAACCAGCAGAAACGTGAGCCCGACCGAGAACCAGAGGACGGCCCGCCAGGTCGGCATTGGCTCCGGGAGTTCGTCCGCCACCCCGATAGCGAGCGGATCGTCTTTGCTCTCGGGGTCCACCTTGCCCTGCAGGGCGATCCACCCGACGAGAAACACCATCCCGCTGAGCAACACTGCACCTTCGATGCGACTGAGACTGTCGTCGCGCAGGAAGAACCAGGCGAGCCCCATGATCCCGAGCAGTACGGGAATCTCCCGGATGAGGAGCCGTGAATGCACACGCAGCGGTCGAACGAGGGCGGCCGCGCCCAACACGAGCGTCGTGTTGGTGATGTTCGAACCGATCGCATTGCCGATGCCCATTTGGGCACTTCCGGTGTAGGCCGCCATCCCGGACACGAGCATCTCCGGCGCCGAGGTCCCGAACGCGACCACCGTCAGCCCGATCACGAGATGTCCAACCCCGAGATTCGTGGCAAACGCCGCGGCCCCGAATACGAAGCGGTCGGCGCCCCAGACGACTGCGATGAAGCCGGTGAGGATGGCTGCGGACGCGTAGAGGAGCGTCACGACGGCCTCGCGATGCAGTCAATCAAGGGCGGAGTGTTGCGCAGGACGCTGCACGTGCAAGCAGCATGCAGAAGCCGCTGGTAAAAACACCCTCGCGGGCGCTATACCCTCTGAACGCAGCAAGGGGAGAACGATGGGTGAGCGACTCGAGGGCAAGGTGGCGATCGTCACTGGCGCAAGCCGTGGTATCGGCGAGGCGATCGCGGTGCAGATGGCGAAAGAGGGCGCAAGGGTCGTCCTGGTTTCGCGAAAAATCGAAGGCCTACAGGCCGTGGCCGACAAGATTGCCGCGAGCGGCGGCGAGGCCACTCCCGTCCCGTGCCACATCGGGAAGGAAGCGGCACGGCACGAGATGCTCGACCGAGCGCTTGCTGCCTACGGGCAGGTCGACATCCTGGTGAACAACGCGGCGACGAATCCGCATTTCGGTCCCATGCTCACCATCGACTGGGGG
>JBATTM010000297.1:0-2014 GCA_049670545.1 Polyangiales bacterium | reverse complement strand
GGAGACTGATCAGGTCGGCGACTGGGTTCTGCGTCGCTTTCGCCAGATCTTCTTGCGACCGCGAGGAGGACACAGGCTGGTTGGGATCGCTGCTTGCTGACGGTTCGGCGCTTGCCGGGGGTTTGGCGCTTGCCGGGGGTTCCGCGCCCGCCGGCCGCGCGAAGCTACAGCACGCCGCGAATACACAGAGAAGCCCCGCGCCGCCTCGCAGCATGGCCGTTCTCCCCCATCGCTCGAAGGTCATCGCAACGTGCATGTCGTTCATCCTCCCCGCGAGAGTGTATGACAGACTCTTCGCTCCGATAAATTACGTATAGACCTGGCCCAGCAGGGACTGCAACGCTGCGGAGGAGGAGTTCTCTCATGGCACAGCGTCAGTCAACACCCGTGACCCTTGTTCTCGTGGCGGTTGCAGTCGGGCTGCTCGGTTGTGGCTCGTCTCGCTCGAGCAGCAAAGAGAGCGATTTCTACACGCCGCCCGATCCGTTGCCGTCTTCTGTGCCGGGCTCGCTCATCCGATCAGAGCCCATCGAGCCATTCGCCGAGGGCACCCGTGCGTGGCGGGTGCTCTACGTATCGACTGCGCTGGACGGCTCCCCGATCGCCGTCTCAGGGATGGTCGCTGCTCCGGGCCGCACCGCGGCCGATGCACCGTACGACGTTGTCACGTGGGCGCACGGCCTCACCGGTGTCGTCGATCGATGCGCAGCGTCTCGGGGCTTCCGTTTCGGGAACGACTTCCACGAGGTGGTGCCTGCATTGCTCCAGGCCGGCTACGTTGCGGTTGGGACCGACTACGAAGGGCTGGGGACACCCGGAGTGCACCCCTATCTCGTGGGCGTCAGCGAGGGTCGCGGCGTTCTCGACATCGTCAAGGCCGCACAAGAGCTGCTCGACCTGCCCGTTTCGGACCGGTTTGCGGTCTGGGGGCTCTCGCAAGGCGGTCATGCGGCGCTCTTCGCGGGCGAGATTGCACCGAGTTATGCGCCAGATCTCGAATTGGTCGGCGTTGTCTCGGCGGCGCCCGGAAGTGAGTTCCCCGCGATCATCGAGTTCGGGCAGGTCGTTCCTGCGATCCGGAGTGTGCTCTGGCAGTTGGCGGTTAGCTTCGAGGCGGTGTACCCGGAGCTCGCCATGGAAGACATTTTTGATTCGGACACCGTGGACACCATCGATCGACTCCTCGACGAAGAGGCATGCATCGTCGAATTCGAAAGCGCAGGCCTCGCGTCCGAGAAAGCCACGTTCGCCGTGAGCCCGCTCGATATTCCCGCGTGGGAGGCACGCATCACAGAGAATTCCCCGGGACAGGTGCCGACGGACGCTCCGATTCTGCTCTTGCAGTCGCGCGCAGACCAGTCCGTTCCGATACAGCTCACGGACGTATTCTTCTCGCGACTGTGCGGTATTGGCGCGGAGGTTGAGTACCGGGTGTTCGACGGGTTGACGCACAATGACACGACCAGAATGAACATCCCGCTGATGCTATCGTGGACCGAGGCCCGTTTCGCCAGTGAGCCGGCGATTAGAACGTGCCCCTGAGCGGCAGTCCACCTGCGCTGCAACACGCGAAGCTCGTGACTGGCCATGCACTGCCGCCTCCGAAATCGCTCGTGATCGTGAGGTCGTCGACCCCGCTCACGCGATACACGATCTCGCCGGCGAGTGCTTTGATGCCCAGGTAGCGAAGCTCGCTCGCCTCCCCGAGGAGTTCGAGGTCGCCATCGGTCGCATGGATTTCGTCGATGTCGAAGCCGATGTCTCCGCCTCCTGCGATGTTACCGATGGTGTCCCGCCGACCGTCCGCTCGATATTGCACCTCCGCGCGCGCCCGCCGGTCGATCAGATCGACGCAGGAGATCATCTCTGCGTCCACGAGCGAAGTGAGCGCACCAAAGTCGGCTCCCTCCGAATCGAATGTCGGTGAGACCAGGGATGCGATGTCCTCCAAGGACGCGCTGACCGAGAACGCGCCCGGGATGGCTTTCCCCCCATTGAGAAGGGGCGCGAGGGG
>JBATTM010000296.1:0-10113 GCA_049670545.1 Polyangiales bacterium | reverse complement strand
CTCAACATGATCGGCTTACCCAACATCGGCAGCCGCGCATGGATTTGGCGACAATACGATCACATCGTGCAGGACGGGACCGTGATTCGCCCGGGCGAAGGGGATGCCGCCGTGATTCGCGTGTTCTGTAACGATTCGGAGGGTACGCGAGAGAAGTTCTTGGCGGTGTCAGCCGATTGCAACGGGCGCCACGTAGAGCTCGATGCATACGCGGGCGCCGCCATGGCAGTTGCGGAATGTACGCGAAACGTGGTCTGCGTCGGGGCCAAGCCGCTCGGCCTGACCGACTGCCTGAATTTCGGTAGCCCTGAGGTGCCGGAAACGATGTGGCGATTCTCGCAGGCGATCGACGGGCTGGCGGCTGCCTGCGACGCACTCGACGCTCCCGTCGTGTCTGGCAACGTGAGTCTTTACAACGAGACCGACGGACGTTCGATTCTCCCAACCCCGACGGTCGCGGTCGTTGGCCAACTTCAAGATCCTTCCCATCGGCTCGGGCTCGGGTTTCGGAATCCAGGCGATGTCGTCGCCCACCTGGGGATTCCATCGAGAGGCGCACTCGGTGGCTCGGAATGGCTCGTCCAAGCACAGGGGAGCCTGAGCGGACCCCCGGTTGGCATTGACCTCGACGCCGAAGCCGCACTCCAACGAGCCATGCTCGAGCTCGCGCAACGACGATTGGTCGCGAGTGCGCACGACATCAGCGACGGCGGGATCGCAGTGTGCCTCGCCGAGGCTTGCATCGCGCACGGTCACGGGGTCCACGTATCGCTTCCCGCCGCCGAGGACGCGCCCGCGCACGCCCTACTCTTCAGCGAGGAGCCCTCCCGGATCGTCGTGAGTCTTCCGTCGGCCCACGTCGATGAAGCGCTCTCGATCTGCCAACGCCTCGACGTGCCTTTCGAGACCCTCGGAACCGTAGCCGGTCACGACCTCGACATCGAAGGCATCTGCTCCATCCCGGTGGAAGACCTCGCTGATTCCCACGCCGCGGCCCTCGACGCGATCGTCGGCGACTAGACCGAGTTCATCCTGAAATGATTCGATGATCGCGGTCTCAGGGCGTCGAGGCGGCTGCCGGGAAGACGAAGGACGTGCAGCGTACATTCGAGGATGAGCGGCGGCCGGATCGGCGTCCTGAGGCTGCGAGGGCGGATCAGATCAGGGTGAACTCGGTCTAGAGGCTACTCAGCGGCTTCGACCGCGGCGGGCACCGGGCGCTTCTCCCCGCGAAGCTCGACCGACACGAGCTTGGAGATGCCCGGTTGTTCCATCGTGACCCCGTAAAGCACATCGGCAAACTCCATTGTCCGTTTACTGTGGGTGATGACGATGAACTGCGAGCGGTCGGTCATCTGCTGGATCGCCTCGGCGAAACGGCCAATGTTCGCCTCGTCGAGGGGCGCATCGACCTCGTCGAGTAGGCAGAAGGGGCTTGGTTTGTACTGGAAGATCGCGAAGATCAGCGCGACCGCTGTGAGCGCTTTCTCTCCGCCACTCATCAACTCGAGCGAACCGAGGCGTTTGCCCGGCGGCTGCGCGATGATCTCGACACCGGTTTCAAGCATGTCCTTCGGCTCGGTCAGCTTCAGCTCCGCCTTGCCGCCACGAAACAGCTGGGGATAGATCCGCTTGAAGCGCTCGTTGATCGCCGCGAACGCCTCGCGGAACAAAGCGCGGCTCTCTTTGTTCATCTGGCGAATCGCACGGTCGAGCTTGGTGAGGGCTTCTTCGAGGTCGCCTCGTTGCGCGGTCAAGTACTCGTAGCGCTCGGCCTTCTCTTCATACTCTTCGATCGCCGTGAGATTGATCTCCCCCATGCGGTCGATGAGACCTTGAAGCTCCTCTGCGCGAGATGTGATCTCGACGCTCGGGACCGGACGTGCGTGATAGTCGCCTACGACGTACGACAGCTGGACCCGGTGCTTCTCTTCGACTTGCTGCTCGAGGTGCTCCAGCCCCAACGTCAGCTCCCGCTCGCGGAGCGTCAGCTCGTTCAGCTCGGTGGACTGCTGATCGATGGTCCCACGAAGCTCTTTGAGGGCGACCTCCGAGGTGCCGAGTTGGATTTGGGCCGCGTCGAACCGGGCGCGCTGGGTCGCAAGCGCATCCCTCGCGGCTGCAGCGTCGTGTGCGGCCTCCGCCAGGCGACCCCGATGTAACAGGATGCGGCCCGCCGCCTGTCCTCGATCGCGATGCGCCGCGTTGACGTCCTGGCGAAGCCGATCCTCTCGAGAATCGAGCTCTGCGATCGAGCTCTCGAGCTGGCCGAGAATCGAGCGCTCGCGATCGGCTCGCTCGTGCGACTGGGTCGCCTTCACTTTGACTTCGGTGACGCGCGCCGCCTGCGACTCGACGACGCGCCGCCGTTCACCGAGGACGCTCTCCGCCGCACCGATGACGTCCATCGCCTGTGCCACGACCTCGGCTGCCTCACCGAGCGCGCGCTTCGTGTCTGCTTCGTCTACATCGAGCTGGGAGAGCCTGCTTCGAGCTTCGCTCTCGGCGTCGGCGAGTGCGACGCGCCGTTCGGCCACGCGTTGAAGGTCCATCTCGACTGCGCGAAGGTCACGCTCGGCACCAAGGATCTCGAGTTCGGTGTCGTGAGCCTCAACGCGCGCCGCGTCGATCGCGGCCCTCCGCTCTGCGATTGACGACCGCACCCTGCCCTGCTCCGTGGTGGCCTGTGTGAGAGCAGCCTCTTCCCGGGCGGCCGCTTCGTCAAGCTCGCGAATCTCACGCTTCATTCGCAGGAGATGCGAGGCCGACTGATCCTCGGCTCCACCGGCAACGCTGCCGTCGGCATGCAACGCTTGGCCATCGAGTGTGACGAGTTTCCCCTCAAACCCGTCCCGATGGAGCCGCGATGCCGTGGCCAGCGAGTCGACGACGAGGACGTCGTAGAGCAAGTACCGAATCCAACTCTCGTCGTCACGGCCATGCTGGACGAGCGCAGTCATCGGGCCAACGATACCCACGCCGGACGGAAACATGGGGACGACTCGTGCGCGGCCGATCGGGACGCGAGGAATGAAGGTTGCCCTGCCTCGTCCCGCACGGGCGAGGTACTCCGCCGCACGTAGCGCAGCGTCGGTGTCGTGTACGAGCAAAGACTCGAGGGATCCGCCGAGGGCGGCGCCGAGCGCCCGCGTATGCTCTGGGGCGCATTCGACTCGGTCGGCAACCAGCCCCACGAGGCCAGTCTGCGACGCGCCACCTGAAGCGTATCCCGTCATGACCGCTTGCGCGCCCGCGCCTACGCCCTCGAAACGCTCGTGGATCTCGTTGAGCGACCGAAGCCGGGACCTGGTGACCGCAAGAGCCTCGCGGAGCCGTTCGACATCTGCATCCGCGCGTTGCAGCGCGTCCTTCTCGGACGCAAGCGACCCCTCGATTTCCTGTTGTCGCTCCGAAGTCTCGACCTTGCCGCTACGAAGGACGTTCATCCGGGCACCGAGCTCACCGCGCTGCTGACCGCATTCCACCTCGCGGGTCGTCAGGCCTTCAGCTTCTTCCTGAAGAGCCGCTATGCGGACTCGAATTTCGTCGCGCCGGGCCCCGAAACCACCGAGGAGCGCCTCGGCTCGCGTCGCGCGGGCGCGGGCTTCCGCGAGTGTGCCACGTGCGGACTCGAGCTCGACTTCCGCCTCTTGTGCGGCACTCCGTCGCTTCTCGAGTTCCTCTTCGACCTCGGAGAGCAGTTCTTCTGCCTCGGCCTCCAAGGTTTCGAGCTCGCCGAGTGCCACGCGCACCGTCGAGCCTTCTTGTTGCAGCGTCTCTCGACGCTGTTCCAGTTGCGCAAGCTCACGAAGTGCCAGTTCCTCGCGTTCGGCCAACGCAGTCTGTCGATCTTGTTGTTGACGAATCAAGCCCTCCAACTGACGCACCGAGTTGTCGAGCTCGTACGCGCGCCCTTGGCCACGTTCCACCTCGACGCCAATCTGTTGAAGCGACACGCGCTCGGCTTCAACGGTCGCCTCCTGCGCAACCAAGGTGTGGCGACTCGCTTGCACGTCCTCGCTCGCCTTGGAAAGGGAAGAAGTCACCGATTGAATCTGCCCCCGAAGCTCGAGAAAGCGATGGGACGCGACCCACAAGTCGAGGTCACGCATCTCTTTCTTGTATCGCTTGTAGCGCTCGGCCTTCTGTGCCTGGCGCTTGAGCGATGCCAGGCTGCGTTCGAGCTCGCCGATGATGTCCGTCACGCGCAGCAGGTTCTGCCGAGTCTGATCCATCTTGCGCTCAGCCGCGCGTTTGCTCAGCTTGAACTTGCTGATGCCAGCTGCCTCTTCGATCATCGATCGGCGGTCTTCCGGCTTCGATGTCACGATGAACCCGATTCGGCCCTGCTCGATGATCGAATACGCCCGTTTTCCGACACCCGTACCGAGGAACAGGTTGGTGATGTCGAGGAGCCGGACGTGAGTCTTGTTGATCAGATAGTCACTGTGGCCCTGGCGATCGAGGCGCCGCGTGACCTGGATCTCCGCGTAATCACGGTAGTCTGGGGGCGCGAGGCCGTCCGCGTTATCGAATGTGAGGGTGACCTCGGCGAACCCGTGAGGGCCCCGACCCTCCGCGCCACTGAAGATCACGTCTTCCATGTGCTTGCCGCGGAGGCGTGAGGGCGACTGCTCGCCCATCGCCCATTTGATCGCGTCGACGATGTTCGATTTGCCGCAACCGTTCGGCCCAACCACGCACGTGATGTCGTGGTCGAAATGGACGACGGTGTTGTCGACAAAGGACTTGAAGCCGGCGATTTCGAGCTTCTTGATCTTCACGCTGCCCCCGTAAGGAGTAGATGCACTTGGCTATCACTGAACATACGACGATGCAACGATTTACGCGACCAGAAGCGAAGGTCATCCGCTGACCCCCACAACAGGTTGTGGTCACTCCTCAACGGGGGACTAGGCGGGCTATCCGAGCGACTCGGTCTCGCCGGCTTCGGCGGCTGCGACCACCGGCACATCGGCCGGATCCTTTCGGGCAACCGTTGGCCCACTTCGTCGGTCGCGTAGGAACTCGAGATACGTGCGCGCGGCGTCCAGGTCCCGGGGGGACAGCACGTCAACCAAGTCGTGGACGAGCTGGCGGCCCGCCGGCGGCTGGGCTGCGTCCGCTGAAGGGTGCTTGCGCGCACTCGTGGCCCGCGCGGGTTGCACTGCGGGGCTCTCACCCTCGGGCTGGACCTCGTCGGCGGTGGGAACATGCCATGTCGGCCGCTCCACGGAGTGGATCCCGTGCGCGGTGAGCCACGATTCCATGCAAGACCGTAACCTCTCGGAACGAAAGGCAAACCACCGCTCCCGATCCACCGGATGGCTCATCAGTGCATCTTTGAATCGACGAAACGCACCCTTGCCATCGATCGCGATATTCAGCCGACGCCGAAGCTCTTGCTCCTCGACGGTGGCGATGAATCGCTCCATCCACCGGTACTGTTCCCGCGACGAGACGGGATCGATGCGAAGGTATCGACTGTCGCTGAGGATGCGCGTGTGCATCGCGGGGTCCGCAACGCCGTCGACGATCCGAATCACTTCGCCCGTGTCGAAATGGAGGTAGCTGTGCACCTCGGGTGCATTGTTCTCAAAAGCGTCTTCGAGTGCCTCCCAAGCTACAGGTACTTTGATTTCTTCTTTGTCTTGCCCGACATCCGAATCATTCTCTTTCATGTTATCCCCATATTACTCCGCGCCCGCCGCACCGCGTCGCGCCATCGCCCTAGATGCACAACCCTTTCCTCAGAAGTCATCCGGGGCTCAAAGCTACGTTCGATACGATAAGCGTCGACAACAGATTGAAGGCCGTCGAAAACTCCGACCGCCATTCCAGCCAAGTAAGCAGCACCAAGCGCAGTGGTTTCGACAGACTCGGGGCGATCGATGGTCACTCCGAGTGTGTCACTTTGAAATTGCATGAGTAAGTCATTGCGGGCCGCACCACCGTCGACCCTCAATCGGTTTATAGGGCGATTCGCATCGGCGCGCATCGCCTCAACGAGATCGACGATCTGAAAAGCCATGCCCTCGAGGGTGGCGCGTGCCAGGTGGGCCGCGGTCGAATCCCTCGTGAGCCCATAGATCAGCCCTCGCGCCCCAGGATCCCAGTGGGGAGCGCCGAGGCCCGCGAGCGCCGGGACAAAGACCACATCTCCTGTGGATTCGACCTCTTTCGCCAAGGATTCGACCTCCGAAGAGTCGCCGATCAGGCCAAGCCCGTCGCGAAGCCACTGGACCGCGGCGCCCGCGATAAAAGCGCTTCCCTCGAGAGCGTAGACCGTCTCGTCGCCGAGTCGCCAGGCGATGGTGCTTAGAAGACCGTTGTCAGAAACGGCCAACTCGGTCCCGGTGTTCATCAACAGAAACGCTCCGGTCCCATACGTACACTTGGCGTCGCCGACCTCGAAGCAAGTCTGCCCGAAGAGTGCGGCTTGCTGATCGCCAGCGATCCCGGCGATCGGAATCCCGTCGATCAGGCCTGGAACCCCCGAAGTCGTTGCGTAGACCTCGGAACAACTCCGGACTTCCGGCAGCATGGCCATCGGGACGTGGAGTTCGGAAGTGAGGTCTGCGTCCCAGCGCTGGCGGCGGATGTCATACAGGAGCGTGCGCGACGCGTTCGTGGCGTCGGTCACATGGGCCGCCCCTCCCGACAGGCGGTAGACGAGCCACGAGTCGATGGTCCCGAACGCAAGATCGCCGGCTTCGGCGCGGGCTCGAAGCGAGGCGTCTTCCATGAGAAGCCACTCGAGCTTGGTCCCGGAGAAATACGGATCGAGGACCAGTCCCGTGCGCTCTCGAAACAACGTCTCTTGGCCAGCGTCCTTGAGTTCTTGGCAGCGGATTGCCGTACGTCGATCCTGCCAGACGATCGCCCGATGAACGGCCTCCCCGGTAGCACGATCCCAAACGACCGTGGTTTCTCGCTGATTGGTGATCCCGATGCCAAGACAATCTGCGCCCGCGCGCCCCGCGTCGTCGAGAGCGGCCACGATCGCGTCACCGACACTCTTCCAGATCTCGTCGAGGTCGTGCTCGACCCAGCCAGGCTTTGGAAAATGTTGTGCGAACTCACGAGTCGCCTTCGCCAGAATCTGGCCCTCTGGCGACAAGAGAAGCGCGGTGGAACCCGTGGTTCCCTGATCGATTGCCAAAAGAAAGCCCGACATGCGAACGGCTACCGTACGCACGCGCGCCACCAAAGTAAAGCGATGGTTTTGCTAGGAAAGACGGCGGTTTTACGTGTCTGACTGGAGCTCGATGTGTGAGGAGAAACACACCCATGGTTCCCCCAAGCGAGCTCGCAGTCGCGCGGCCGCCTCCTCGAGCTCCACCCCCTCCGAGCCGACCTCGAGCGCCCGATTGACGCATACCATCGCGGCCAGTGTCTGGTCACGCGCTTCGAGCGCTTCGGCGAGGAGCGGAAGGGCACGGGCTTCGTCCGCGCCAAGCCGAATGGCGCGACGGAGAAGCCCGATCGCTTCTCCGTACTTGGCTGAGGACACGCTGGCGCCCCCGAGGGCGAGGTAGAGCCCCGCAGCCTTTTCGGAATCTCCTGCCCACTGGATTCCGAGACGAAGCACTTCGTTCGCTGCCTCGAAGTCACCAAGCTCGGCATACGCGGAGCCGAGTAGATCCAGGCTGCTCGAGAGCTGCAAGTGAACGTCCTCTGCGAGTTCCTCGGCCTCGCCCGTCCGAAGCAGCATCGAGATGGGGGTCAGCCACGGGTTGAGAAGCGTGATCGTTCGCGCGAAATCTCCCGCCTCACTCGCCTCGCGCGCCCGGTCGGCGACCGCCAAGTCGATGGAGAACTCACCACTGGGGCGTTGCATCCCGAGCTCGGATCGAACGCGCTCGTCGATCACATCACGGAAATCCTCGAGCGCCAAGACATGTCGAAGCTCGTTGAATTGAAGTGCGATCTCGGCCAGCCCCGACTCCAACCGCAGTTCGAGTGGTTGCACCTCGAACAGCGACGCTTCGAGCATGTACCGCCCCCCGATATACGCTTGAAGCGCCTCGATGCCTGGGTCAGGAGGAAGCGGCTGAGTCTGTAGAGGCGCGAGCAAGGTGGCCCCCACGACCTGTCGAAACTCGGCAAGGGTGACCTCGCGCACTGCCGCCCCTGGGCCCATGGCGAACTCGATCTTGTTCATGTCGTCGCCCCGCGGATCCCGCGAGACGCTCACGATTCGCACGCCTGCCACCAGCGCGAGCCCCAGCGTCGCCCGGCCGATCAACTCGGACGCCGCTTTGAAGTCCTTCGACTGCTTGATGACCTCCTCGTACCAACCCTCCGGGCGGGCTGCGGCGAGATCGAAGACCTTGGGACCCTCGATCGACATCAAGCCTCGCCGTTGAGCTTCTGTCGATACCACTCGATCGTCCGGAGAAGCCCCTCTTCGAGTTCGACGCCAGCACGAAAACCCAGAAGTTGCTCTGCCTTCTTGACGTCCGGGATTCGCAGCTCGACATCGGGGAAGTCCCAATCGATGAACTCGATCGGCGACTTGCTCTGTGTAAGCCGAAGGATCAACTGCGCGAGTTGATAGATGGTGACGGTGCTCCGAGCATTGCCAATGTTGAAGCTTTCGCCGACGGCTTCGTCCCGGTCGAGCGCGAGCACGATCGCGTCGACGATGTCGTCGATGTAACACCAAGAGCGAATTTGGTCGCCCTCGTTGTGAATGTTGATCTTCTCGCCTTGAAGCGCGCGCACCACGAATGCGTGTACCGCACCCTCCCCGACCTGACCGGGCCCGTAGATGTTGAACGGTCGGATCGAAACGGTGGGCAGCTCGAACTGTTTGAAGTAGTTGTGCGCCAGGTGCTCGGTGGCGAGCTTGCTGACCGCATACGTCCACCGGGCCTCGCCGACCGCGCCGAGACTGGTGACGTCGGCTTCTCGCACGCGGAACGCGTACGACCCGAAAACTTCGCTCGTCGAGAAATCGATGACGCGTTTCACACCGCTGCAGTCGTTCGCCGCGCGCAGCACGTTCATGGTGCCCTCGAGCGAAATCTCCATCGTCATGACCGGGTTCTTCAAGACGGTATCGACGCCGGCGATCGACGCCATGTGAACGATGTATTCGCATCCCGTTACCGCGCGTCGCACGGCCGTCATGTCCCGTACGTCGCCGACCACCAACTCCACGTTCGGGTGATGGTCGAGCCCTGCCTCAGACAACGCGTTTCGCCGCAAGATGTCTAGGACGCGAATCTGATTGTTTTTCGCCAGACGCTCGGTGAGCGCGGTGCCTATGAAACCCGCGCCTCCCGTTATCAGGACGTTTGCCCCCTGCAACATGTTCCCCCTCGTCCCCTCCAGCTATCATAGACAGCATCACGCCGTCGAGAAAGGCCGCTGGCTTTACACTCGCCACCGACCATGGGATCTTGTCTATCGGAGGGGAAAGGGAGTGGCTGGCGCTCATCATCATGGAACGCTTCGTCCTTTGGCATAGGGTTCTACCCCCCGCGTTCGAGGAGGCGGAGCCGACCGCGGCCGCTGGCCAATGGGCCCGGTACGTGACCAACGAGGTACGCGGCGCTGGGGGCGAGGTGATTTCGTCGCTCGCGGGCACGGTCGTATCGAGCTTCGCACTCCACGAGCTTCGTCCAGCCATCAATCTGGCTCTTCGGTTGCTCGCAGAGGCAGAAGGCCAGCCCGTGCCAGCGGGCGGAATTCCCATCGCGTTCGGGATCGCCACGGGCGACGTGCAGCGGGAGCAAGATCAGGCCGGCAAATCGACCAGCACTGGAAGTGCGATCGACCGCGCGCAGCTCCTCGCGAACCAGGCCCGCGCCGGCGAGGTGGTTCTCGACATCGAGTCCCGCGAAGCGGCCTCTCGCACCTATCTCTTCGGCCGAAGTGTCAGCACGACTTCCTTCTCCCTTCGTGGCGAAGCGATCGACCGATCGCGACCCCTCGTCGAGGAGTGCCGTCGAGCTGTCTCCCTACTAGCGCCAGCTCCAGTCCCCGCGAGTGTCCGACACGCATGCGAGCCCCTCAAGCGCGCCGCCGCCAAATCGACGACGACCGCCGTGTATCTCGACGGCGCGCTCGGCGTCGGAGCGCGCGCTGCGGTGCACGCCCTGAGAA